>JAISAF010000054.1 GCA_031266855.1 Spirochaetales bacterium | reverse complement strand
AAGGGCGAAGAAGCAAAGAAAGGAAGTCAAAAAAAGAGGTAAAAAAAGACTTGAGATCAAAAACTTATTTAACTTCTTTGACTTTGCGGTAAAAATTCTGATTCCGGGCTGCCGTGCGGTAGCTCTACCCGGCGCAGGCGGAGCCTGTGCCGGGCGGGGGTAATGTTCTGCTGCCTGGTTTTGCAAGGCTGGAGCCTTGCGGCTAACGCGGCGTAGTCTGGAGACTACGCCGAGCGGGGGGCAAAAAAACCTGAGAGCAAAAACTTATTTAACTTCTTCGCGGTAAAAATTCTGATTCCAGGCTGCCGCTGGTGCGCGCGCAAGGGATAGTAGTGGAAAGCCCACAGGAAGCGCATAGGCGCTTCCGAGGACTTGGAACGGATAGCCCGGTTTTTTTGAGCGGGCGAAGCGCGCTCAAAAAAATGCGCCCGAAGACGGTCGCTTATCGGCTCTGCGACCTTTGTACACAGTATAGCCTTTTCGAGCCTCTCGCCCGTGTTGCTGGTACAATCACACGCTGTCCGCGTGCGTTTGTTTGGGCGTGATATGAAATTTATTGTAGGGGGCGCTCACGCGCCCACGGAATGCGCCTGGAGGGATAGTTTTTTTAGGAAGTTTCGAAACTTTCTTGAATTAACCTGACTGTTCTGCTATGCTAAAGTCATGAATCCGAATAGCAGGGCGTTTCTCCAGCTTCCTCAGGGGACTGAGGGTTTTTATTTGGAGGAGGCGCTTGAACATGAAGAGACTGTGCGGAGTTTGAAAAAGCTTTTTGTTTCCTGGGGCTATTTGCCGGTACAGACGCCTGTTTTTGATTTTTACGATATTTACCGGCCGTTTGTTAGTCAGGCGGCGGCGGAGAAGATCTACCGGCTTGTTGATAGGGAGGGTGAGCTTTTGATGCTTCGTCCTGATGTTACGTTGTTTCTGGCGAAGCAGCTTGGGCGTTTGGAAAAGCGGGATTTGCCGTTGCGTGTTTTTTATGCGGATTCGATTCTGCGTCATCAGGACGCGGAGGATATTTCGCGTAACGAGTTCTACCAGGTTGGGGCGGAGCTTATTGGTCAGGGGGGGCTTTTTGCTGATCTTGAGGCGCTGATGCTTCTGGTGGGTTGTTTGCGAACGGCTGGTCTTGAGGATTACCATATCCATTTGGGTTCGCGGGAGTTTTTCAGCGCGGTGTTCCGTGGTGTGGAGGAAACTTTGGCGGACGGGGCGAGCGGGGCGGCGGAGGCGGTTTCTTTGCGGGATACGCTGGCTTTGAGGGATATTCTTTCCCGCGCGGGTCGCGGAGAGGGGGAGGTGGATTTTCTTGTGGAGCTTTTTTTGTATATTGGAGATCCTGCGGGGCTGCGTAGGCTGGTGGAGCGGGGAAAGACAGGCGGGTATATAAACGCGGGTATGCAGAGCGCGCTGGATTATATATGTCTTGTATGGGGCCAGCTTGAGGAGCTGGGGGTGGCGGGGTTGTTCCGCCTTGACCTGTCGGAAACGGCAAGCCAGAATTACTATACGGGTATTGTGTTCCAGGCTTATAAAGAAGGCATTGACTCGGCGTTTGCTTCCGGCGGCAGGTACGATAAGCTGCTTGCCCGTTTCGGGTTTGACGCGCCTTCTGTGGGATTTTCCCTTATGCTGAGTAAAATCAAAAGTTCTTTGAGCGGTTTCCGCGGTTCGGAACCGCGGTTGAGCGAATCGGCTGGGGGGAAGACTTTCGCCGAGGCGTTCCGGGCCGCTGAGGAAAAGCGCAAATCGGGTGTTCCCGTCATTATAAAAGGAAGTCCTTCATGATTCCCGGTTCTCCTTTGAGTCTTGCCCTGCCGAAAGGCAGGCTTTTTGATCGGACTTTGGAGTATTTCGCGGCGCGGGGGCTTTCCATCCCGCTGCCTGAGCGGGAGCTGGTTGTTACCGATACTAAAGGTATGGTGAAGGTTTTCATTGTAAAGAATTCCGATTTGCCGGTCTATGTTACTCACGGAATCGCGGGGCTGGGTATCTGCGGGAGCGATGTTTTGCGTGAATCGCGGGCGGTTTTTTTTGAGTTGCTTGAGTTCCCTTTTGGTTCCACCCGCATGTGTCTTGCCGCGCTGGAGGAGTCCCGTAATGGGGCGGGGCAGATGGCGGGTCATGCGGGGGGGCATGCGGCTGGTGTAAAGTTGAAAGTGGCTACGAAATTTCCGGTTTTTACGCGGGATTTTTTTAATAGCCGGGGTATACCTGTAGAAATCATCAAGCTGCATGGTTCGGTTGAGCTGGCGCCGGTTCTGGGGCTGGCGCCTTACATCGTTGATTTGGTGGAAACTGGTTCCACGTTGAAGGCCAATGGTTTAAGGATTGTTGAGGAATTGGAAAATACAAAGGTAAAACTCATTGCCAATCCCGCCTATTATAAGATACACTATCAAAAGGTGAATGCTTTTGTTAATTTTTTGAAGGGACAGGCATGATGGAAAAAGTTATTACACTCTCGCGCACTACAAGGGAGACTGATATTTCCCTTTCGCTTGCGCAGTACGCGCGGGGCAGGGATGATGTTCGTATTGATACGGGGCTGCCTTTTTTCGATCACATGCTTACGGCTATGGCTTTCCACGGCGGTTTCGGGCTTTCCTTGAAAGCGCGGGGAGATACAGGTGTTGATTATCATCACCTTGTGGAAGATACGGGTATCGTCCTGGGAGACGCTTACCATAAACTTTTGGAGGAGAACGGGGCTGTTCAGCGTTTCGCTCATGCGGTGATTCCTATGGACGAGGCTTTGGGGGAGGCTGTTATCGATGTGGCTGAACGGTCCTGCCTTGTGTACCAGGCGGAGTTTCCGCAGGAGTCCTGCGGGAGTTTTCCGATGGCGCTTTTGAAGGAGTTTTTTTCCGCTTTTACCCGCAGGGCGTGTATAAATCTGCATCTTCTGTGCCGCTTTGGGGATAACAGCCACCATATAGCTGAGGCTCTGTTTAAGGCTTTTGGGAAAGCCCTGGGGGCGGCTTATGCTCCGCGGGGCGGAAGCAGGGAAGATATGTCAACGAAAGGAGTGCTATAGAGAATAAAGAAGATGGCCAGCGACGAGGTATTCAAAAAAATGTCTAAACAGGGTTTCCTTTTCCGCAGCACGGACGGGAATCCTGCTCTTTCCGGTAAAGACAGAGCGGCCCTTGTGCGCCGGGGAAACGAATTTTTCAATAGCGGAAATCTTACGGCGGCGAAGCGGGTTTTTCTGACTACCGGCTATGGCGATGGCCTCATACGCATGGGTGATCATTACCTTAAAAATAAGGAATTTCTTGAAGCCTTTCGGATGTACTGGCTGGGGAAAGAGAAAAAGAAAAGTGATGAACTTATTGAGAAAATGGTGTTTGTTATAAGGGAATGGTTACATGAAGATGCGCCACAGGCATGAGACAGGCAGGTTAAGAAAATGACAGATTCGTTAGATACTCAGGATATCTTTGAAGACAGGCAGGCAACGGAAATGAGTCTGCCGGAATATTCCGCAGGGGAAGGCGGCGGGGAAGATCAGAACGCCGGGAATGAGATACCGGAAATAGCTGTATTTTCCCAAAAGGGCTACCTGTATCTGAAAGAGAATCAGATTGACGCCGCCGAGGAATGTTTCAGGAAAATTCTGGAGTCCGACGCCGATAACAATTACGCCCTTGTGGGGATGGGAGATGTTGCCCGCAAAAAGGGGGATTTCGCCGCCGCGATCAAATACTACGAGGCCTGTTTGCAGCATCATCCGGGAAATAACTACGCGCTCTTTGGTCTTGCCGACTGCTACAAGGCTTTCAAGAATTATCCTAAGGCTATCGAAATATGGGAACACTATTTGCATCATGACAACAAAAACGTAACGGTTTTAACCCGTATCGCCGATACCTACCGGAAGGTACGGAATCTGCATAAATCGCGGACGATTTATCAGCAGGTTCTTACCATGGAAGAAAACAATCCGTATGCCCTTATTGGTCTTGGGCACCTGCATTATGATTTCAAGGAATACGATAAGGCTTTATTTTATTGGGAGCGCATGATAAACGCCTACAGTTCGGGGGAGATAGATATACGGGTACTCACCTCCGTGGGAAACTGTCATAGAAAAATGAAGAATTTCTCAAACGGTATTACTGTTTTCAGAAAGGCCCTGGAAAGTGTTCCCGATAATTTTTACGCGCTTTTCGGTATGGCTGACTGTTACCGGGGCATGAACATGCACAAAGAGGCCCTTGAATACTGGAATAAAATTCTGGCGCTCGATCCCGTGAACAAGGTTATCCTGACCCGCGCGGGGGAGGAATACCGCGCTATGGGTGAATTCGAGGAAGCCCAGAAGCTGTATGAAAAAGCTCTTAACATCGAATATGATTCTTATGCTGTTATGGGCCTTGCCCTTATCAACAAGGAACGGGGAAAATACGCCGAAGCCCTTACATCCCTTGAGGTTCTTCTGAAAAGCGGTTTTAAGAATTCCCGTATATATGCCGAAATCGCCGACTGTTATATGAAGCTTGGACAGCCTCAGCAGGCTGAGAATTTTCTGGCTTCGTATACGAAAAACAGGCCGGCCTCCCCGCGCGCGGGATACCCTTCCGGCAAATTCCGTAAGATTCCGCGCTAAAAACCCATGCGTCTTTCTTTGTACGCCAGCCTTCCCGAAGAAATAGCCGCCCGGCTGGGTCTTGAAAAAGCCTACCGCGGCCGGCAGATCTTTGAGGGCCTGCATAAGCGCGGCCTTGATTTCGCGTCCATGACTGACCTGCCCGCGTCTTTGCGGGACAGGCTTGCCGCGGAAATTCCCCAGTTTACAACGAAGGTGGTACAGACGCTTCGGGATCCGGATGGCACGGTGAAGCTGCGTATCGCCGCTGCGGAAGACGAGGAAAATCCTGTCTTTATCGAATGCGTCCTTCTGGAAACCGCCACGGGCCGGAAAACAGCCTGCCTTTCCACCCAGGCCGGATGCGCTATGGGATGCGCCTTTTGCAAAACCGGGACACTTGGGCTTCTCCGCAATCTTGAGGCGGCGGAAATCATGGAACAGTTTCATCACCTTGCGCGCGGCTGCGGGGCAATAAGCAACATCGTTTTTATGGGCATGGGAGAGCCTTTGGAAAACCTGGCGGCCCTGCGAAAAGCCATAGCGGTCTTTACTCATCCCGGGGGACTTGCTTTGAGTCCGCGCCGCCTGACGGTTTCCACCTGCGGCGTCGTACCCGGCATCCTGAGCCTTGCGGACGAAGGCCCTTTCGTGAGTATTGCGGTATCCCTGGTAAGCGCCGATGAAGAGAAGCGCAAAACCCTTATGCCCGCCGCGGGCAAATGGGGTCTTGAGGAACTCAAAAAGGCGCTGCTGTATCACCAGGAAAAAACGGGGAAACGCCTGACTGTCGAAATCGTAGTCCTGAAAGGAATAAACGATGGAAGAGAGGATATTCGTAAACTGCGCGGCTATCTGGACGGACTTGACGCCATCGTGAACCTGATCCCCTGGAACCCCGCGCCCGGACTTAATTTTCAGGAAGCCCCGGAAGCGGCAATCCAGCTTTACTATACGGAACTCGAAGGCGCGGGCATACCAGCCGTGCGCCGCTACCGCCGCGGCAGAAAGATAGGCGGCGCCTGCGGGCAGTTAGGCGGCGGCTGGGAACCGCCAATCTAAGAGCCCGTTCTTTATATTTGGGCGCATTTTTGGCGCGAAGCGCCAAAAACCGGGCTTTCCGCTCCAAGTCCTCGGATTTGCTTATGCAAATCCTGTGGGCTTTCCGCTACAATCCCTTGCGCGGCAGCTCAAAACCGCATACATCATCAAAAAAATGAACCGCGAAGTCGAAAAAGTAAAGAATAAAAAGAATCTCTACAAACTTCCTGTTTCTGGCTATAAGTCTAAAAAGATTCAACCCATTATAATTTTAACGGGAAAGAATATCCTAAAAATAGATTAGTATTAGCGGTTGTTAAAGAATATGTAGAAAATAATGATTTTTCATTAAAGAATTTACAAAATATTTTTTACAAAAAATTACAGGGAGGTTTTGGCGTTGTTGAAGAATTAAGCAATGCTGTTACTATATATAAAACAACAGGATATAAGCGTCATTTTATTGATGATCCAATAAAATTAAATAATGGTCAAGAAATTGTTGTATGTTCGCAATGGGGCATTGGAAATATTAATAGATTTATAAATAAAGCAAAAGAACTAAGATAGAGTATTGAAATTAAAAAATTATAGTGTATGGGTAAACCCCGCCACATTTTGCCGGCCCAGGACGCATGGGCGAGCAGCCCTGGTCTTTGCTGCGCAAATCCCTCCTAAAGCTGCCAAAACGCCGTAAACAGCCAGAACGTTATGCGACATACCATCCTAAAATTTTTTCGAAAAAGAATGTCGAAAAAGAGTTGACAAAATAAAACAGTATATATAATATATTATCCAGGGATATTTTTAACGATGAACAGTAGAC
>JAISAF010000029.1 GCA_031266855.1 Spirochaetales bacterium | reverse complement strand
ATGCGAAATGCATGGATGTTGGGAAAACTGGTTGCCGTTTTCTGGCACAATCCGCCTGTTCACCGCGTCCCCCTTTTTACAAGACTATGCCAATTTATAGCACATGGGATTGAAACAGTCAAGTGCTATGCGAAATAAAAAAACATGGAGGAAGAAAGAGAAAAACCGCGAAGTCGAAGAAAATTTAAATGATACATACCTGCCCGGCGTAGTCTGGGGACTACGCCGGGTGGGGGTCTAAAGCTGCAAGCGTGGACGCTTGCTTTTAATCCGGCGTAGGCAGAGCCTACGCCGAGCGGGGAGTCGAAGAAGTCGAAAAGAAGAAGTAAGATCAAAAACTTATTTAACTTTTTCGACTTTGCGGTAAAAATTCCGGTTCTAAGCTGCCGCTTGCGCGAGGGATTGTAGCGGAAAGCCCACAGGAAGCGCATGGGCGCTTCCGAGGACTTGGAGCGGAAAGCCCGGTTTATTTGCCCGCGGCGCGGGCAAATAAACGCGCCCAAAAATATTTGATAAAAATTCCTGCGCGTTTATTTGGGCGCGGTTTTCGGAAAAAAGTTGACGGCGGGCTGGGAACGGCGGTATATTTCTAACATGGCGCCGTACTGTACGGCGAATATCAGGTTACAGGAAAATCCGTGGGACATATAAAAACATACACGACCGACAGGCTGGGAACGCGGAGTGTCGGCAAACTGCTTTTCGAATTTTCGCTGCCGGCGATGATTGGGATGCTGGTCAACGCGTTCTATAATATTGTTGATCGCATTTATGTGGGTCAGGGGGTAGACCCGCTGGGTATCGCGGGTATTTCGATGTCGATGCCGGTTGTGCTGGTGCTTATGGCTTCGTCTATGTTTATTGGTGTGGGGGCGAATGCGCTTTTTTCCATTCGGCTGGGCGAGGGCAGACGGGACGAGGTGGAGAAGATTATGGGGCATGCTTTTGTGCTGCTTTTCCTTGTGCCTGCTGTGTTTATTGTGGCGGGTTTTATTTTTATTGACGAAATTCTGCGGGACCTTGTTGGGGCGAGTGAGGAGGTTTTTCCGTACGCGAAGACGTACTTGCAGATTATTTTGTATGGCGGGGTGTTCAGCGCGATGGGGCCGGGGATTAATCATTTTATCCGCTCGGACGGGCATCCGCGCACGTCGATGTTTACGCAGATACTTGGCGCGGTTATTAATATCATTCTTGATCCTATTTTTATTTTTGTTTTCGATATGGGTATCGCGGGAGCGGCCTGGGCGACGATTATTTCGCAGTTTATTTCGTTTGTGTGGGTTATGCTTTATTTTAATTCGCGCTGGACAACTTTGCGGTTCCGTTTGCGGGCGATGCGGCTGGAACGTAAATTGTGTTTGAACATTATGGCTATCGGGTTTGCGCCTTTTGCTATGCAGGCTGCTATTGGTCTTATTAATGGTATTTTGAATAATCGTCTCGCTTATTACGGCGGGGATGTCGCGGTAACGGCGATGGGGATTGTTTTTAGCATTCACATTATTCTTATTATGCTGCTTCAGGGCTTGACTCAGGGCATGCAGCCTATCATCGGTTACAACTATGGGGCGGGAAATTACGATCGGGTCAGGCGGGTGTACTTTCTTGCCGCGAAAAGCGCTACGATATTCGTTTTTTGCGGTTTTATTTTTCTGGAAGCTTTTCCGTCTTTTTTTATTGCCGCGTTCCATAACGAGGCGGGCGCTCTTATGGATTTAAGTGTCCGCGCCTTGCGTATGGTAAGCTTCGCGTTTCCTGTTGTGGGGTTTCAGATAGTTACTTCGAGTTTCTTCCAGGCTATTGGGAAGCCTGTTCAGGGAACGGTTTTAAGCCTGTCGCGGCAGATACTGTTTTTTATTCCGGTTGTGATCTTTTTTCCGCGTTTTACCGGCCTTGATGGGGTTTTTCTTACTTTTCCTATCTCTGACTTCTGCGCGGTTACGCTTTCGGCGCTGATTCTGCGCCGCGAGTGGAAGTATTTGAAGGTAAACGCAAAGACTCAGGCGGCGGTGGAATAGAATCCAGTGCGGGGGAATTGAGGCGGAACTTGATCCGCAATTTGGGAATGACTATCGCAAAAAGAATTACCGCGAAGTCGCTGAAGTCAAAAAAGAGGTAAAAAAAGATATGAGAACAAAAAATTATTCGACTTTTTTGACTTCGCGGTAAAAATTCTGATTTTTTATACGACGGCCCTGGTCAGTCGCTGGGCGCGCGCAAGGGATTGCAGCGGAAATCCCACAGGATTTGCATAAGCAAATCCGAGGAATTGAAGCGGAAAGCCCGTTTTTTTGCGGTTGGGGAATTTGCGGCGCAAATTCCCAAACCGCAAAAAATGCGCTATTATGCAGGGAAAAAAGTAAATGCCGCTGCCCTGTGGAGTTGGATCCCGGCTCTTCTCTTTTTGCTGGAAATCCGCTATGCTCAGCCGCATGCTGTATCTGATAGTTTTGTCGCTTTTGTCGGGGATTTTGCTGCCTATCGCCCTGCCGAATGATTTTTTCCTGTTTGGCGTTCCTCTTCTGGGTTGTGTATGCCTTGCTCCGTATTTTTTCGCGGTAAGCCGCTGTAAAAGCGCGAAACAGGCGGTTGTTTGTTCCGTGCTTTTTACTCTTGTGTCAACTCCTTTAAGTAATTTCTGGCTGGCTTTTTTTAAGGATTTCGCGCTGCTTACCATAGGGTCGGTAACGCTGGCGTATTCGTTTCTGTTTATCGGCTGGGGTGTCATTCTGTGGAGGTTCTCCCGGCCTGGGGGCCTGGCGGGAAATCCTTTCCGGCCTTTACTTATCGCGGCGTTCTGGACCGTGTGGGAATTCATAAAATCGTGGGGGTATTTCGCGTATCCCTGGGGCCTTATCGCGTATCCGGTGAACACGCTGCTGCCTGTCCTGCAAATAGCCGATCTTGCCGGGATTTGGCCTGTTTCCTTTCTGATGGCTCTTGTCAACGCCCTGGTGTCGGAAACGTTTCTTACCATGGGAAAAGCGGAAAACCGGCTTACCGGGCCTGGCGTTTTTTTCTCCTTGAAAAAAAACTGGCTTTTCTGTCTGGGGCTTGCGGCAATTTATACCGGGTACGGCCTTTTCCGCATGGCCGGCGATATTCCTTCGGCGGGCAGTCTGCGGGCGGTACTTATCCAGCAGAATACCGATCCCTGGCTTGGAGGGGCGCAGGAGAAAACGCTTCTTTCGACGCAAGAGATGTCGCGCGCGGGAGTGGCGGACTTGGACGGAAAAGCGGATATCGTTGTGTGGAGCGAATCGAGTATTACCGTTCCCTACAGGCAGAACAGAAACCGTCTGGAAAGTTTTCCCGTCAGGGATCCTTTTGTGCCTTTTGTCCGCTCGCTGGGAGCGAACCTTCTTACAGGCAATCCTATACAGACGCGGGAGGGGCGTTACCAGAACGGCGTTATCCTGATTAACAGGCAGGGCGGTATCGATGGCAGCTACGGGAAACGGCATCCGGTTCCTATAGCCGAACACGTGCCGTTCTGGGAACTGAGGCCCGTGCGGGAGTTTTTTCAAAAAGTCGTGGGCCTTGGCTCTATCTGGGAACTGGGAAAGGAAGACACGATTTTTGTTATCCGCAATGGGGAAGGCCGGGACATCCGTTTTGGTTCTCCCATCTGTTTCGAGGACGCCTTTCCCTACCTGTGCCGGAGGCTTGTCACCAAAGGAGCCGACCTTTTGATCAACCTTACCAACGATGCCTGGTCGCAGACAGATTCCGCCCAGGTTCAGCATTTCGTGACTGCCCGCTTCCGTTCCATCGAAATGAAGCGCGTCCTTGTGCGCTCAACCAACGGAGGGCTTACCTGTGTCATTGGCCCTTTCGGGGAAATACGGCAAAGCCTGCCGATGTTTACTACCGCCCGCCTCTCCGCGGAAATTCCTGTTTTCAAGGAAGCGGGTCTTACGCCCTACACGGTTCTCGGCGACTGGTTTCCGCTTCTCCTGGGAATTATCCTGCTAGGTGTTCTTGTGCGCGGCAACTTAGAACCAGCATCCAGACAACATTAAAACCGCCCGGGAAGCGGCCGTCTTCGGGCGCATTTTTTTGCCCGCATACGCGGGCAAAAAAACCGGGCTTTCCGCTGCAAGTCCTCGGAAGCGCCAATGCGCTTCCTGCGGGCTTTCCGCTACAATCCCTTGCGCGCCTGGTTCTACGCGCATAATTGCCTCCGGCAATTATGCGCCCATGAAATTGCCCCTGGCAATTTCATGGCATGGTTCTGAGCCGCCCCCCCGCTACAGTCACACCCGCAGCAGAGGTTTTATACCAGCGGGCAGGTTATGCCATTTATGCATCAGTTATGCGCAATAACTCCTAAAATTGATTTAAAGATATTAGACTTGTTCGATAACCTTCCGGTTCTCTCACAAGTCTGGCGGATTTGCCGCAAAATGGCGGCAAATCCGGCTGTTTTTATATTGAAATTATTCCCGAAGCTATGGGGTTTCTGAATAGCTCTATTGTATAAAAATTATACGAAAAACAGGCTTGACGGAATAAAAAACATGCTATAATATAGGTTTAACCTGTTTTGGAGGCATAAAATGGGTAGTTATGAATTAGGTATTCGGAAAGAAGTATTAGACGAACTTCTCTCAGGCATATATGCCACGAGCGTGAACATTATGGTACAGTATCCGCCTGACGCCAGGACATCATTAAGAAAAATGAGCCGGGAGATTTATTCAATAGGATATGAAATAAGGGATGCGAAAACAATGGAAGAATTAGAAATTGTAGATAAAAAGTTACTGGAATATCATAAAAAATTATGTAAAATAGAATCAGGAGAAACACCTGTTGTCTAA
>JAISAF010000020.1 GCA_031266855.1 Spirochaetales bacterium | reverse complement strand
TTTTTCAAATTGCGGCCTGTAGAAAGATACGCTGACAAAGTACTTCAACCGGGCAGGGCGGCGTATGGTTTTTTGCCCGCACTCAGGTGAGGGCAAAAAAACCTCCCGCCGCCGTCTCCGGCCCCAAACAAATGGGGTGGGAACAGTCCGCGAGGCCGGGTTTTTCCCTCACCCCCGGTCATGGCTGCCGGGGTATTTTCCAACTTGGAGGTATACACTATGTATACGCCTCAAATGTCCGATGCTTCCGTTATTTCCCTTCGCCGCCTTGCCTGGGCTCTGGGTACGCCAATGGGCGCGGCCCTTAACCGCGTTATCCGGCTCATGCCGGCAATGGTAGACGCCACCCTTGTCTGCCATCGCTGCCGGGACAGGTCAAAATGTCCGGCCTGTGTTTTCAGCGCCGCGGTCAGCGAAAGCGAAAAGGCCGCTTTAACCACCATCTAAACAAGTCGCCCCGGCGCCGCCGGGGCGCAAAGGAGAAAACATCATGAACATCACAGCCGTTTTGAAAGTCTTCAAAGATTCTACCCTCATCACGGAGCGGGGCAAATTCAAAATAAGCCGGGTTTTCACTGATGACAAGGCCGCCAATAAAGCCCGGTATCGCTACTATCGCACGGAAAACGGTGTAGCCATTTACGCCCGGCGCGACAGGGCGGGCAAGAGGATATTTGCCATCGTGGGCAAATAAAAAGAAAAGCCGCCGGAGGGAAACCCCGGACGGCCTTTTCTCTTTCTGTTCCGTGTTACCCGCTGTCAACTCCCGCCGCTCGCGGCTTTTGTTTTTAACACAACAATATTTCCCTGTGGCCGGGTAACAAGAAACCCGTCCCTTTTGCGGAAGCGCAAAAACAGTTCCCCGTACTGCATACTTTCCGTGGTCTGGTCAAACTTCTTTATCTCTATGCCCTTCCTGTTCCCGTGCTGGATGCGTTTGGGGCTCATAAAGATCGCAAACGGCGTAGCCGCCGCTATGTCCGCAAGCTGGGGCATAATGTTTACTTCGTGATAGGGGTAGAGGTCGAGCTTTCCCGGCATGGCTTCCGTTGGCCTTCTCCATACAGGCCGCCCCTCAGTGTCCTCTATGTTTGCGATATGGTTCAGCACTGTCTCATGCAGAAACCACGCGCAGTCCTTCCTTTCCTCCGCGGGGACTTTATACACCGCGTCCCGGAAGTCCTTCCATGTCAAATCAATTATGTCGGCGCCTGCCAGCGTTACCGTGGTAACGCCGTCCGCCGCCATAGCCCCGGTAAAGGGGTCTTCATCAGCGAGAAGGCACTGCCGGTCAAACTCCTGCCCGTAACTTTCAGTAAACTCGTCCATAAACATTGCCCCCAGGTCGATAAACACGTCCTCCTCAAACTCATCATACCAGGGAATAAAGCCCGCAAGGGTATAGGCTTTCAGTTCCACCCGCTGCGCGCCCTGTGGTTTCGAGCCGCTAATCTGCTGCCCATAGGCGGTAAGCCACGAAAGCTGAACTCCGCCCCGGTTATGGGTTGGCAGAAAGATTGAAGGCCCCGTCATGGGCTGGTGGCGCACAAGGTTCATCATTACGCTTTTCTTCGCCGCGTCCTGCATGATTTCGGTTTCGTAGATGGGGTTAATCAAATACTGGTCATTCGTGGCGAGGTTTCCCACCGGCGTACCAAGCGCCGCCTTCTCCACTTCCCAGCCTTTTTCGCCCCAGCTTACTTCTTTCGGATTGGTCCAGTTCTCCGCTTTCAGGTTCGGACTAAAGGACAGTTCCGCGAGAGCTTTCTGATTTCCGTTCCACGCCGCCGCGATGCCCCGACCTATGCTGTAGAGCAATTCCCGCCTTGTCATCTCACGCGGACAAGCCGCCTGTCCTTTCAATTCCTCCCGCAGGGTCTTCACCGTGCTTTTGAGAGCCTCAACTTCCGAAGCCTGTTCCCCCGCCACGCCCTCAAGCGCCTTCACAATGTCTTCAAGGATTATTTCTTTTTCCCTGAAGTAGTCCGCCGCCTTCGCCGGATCGGTGAATCCGGTGGCCTCGATTTTCTTCATGGCCGCCAGTTTCTGTTTCACCGCCAGGATTGTTTCATTACCCATTGTTACCTCCGATAAAATTACCCCAGAATGGGGACAATTCATTGTGTGTTTGATTTCCCGCTTCCTTTGTCAAAGAGAAGGGATTCGCCGGTACATTGCAGATTGAAAATTCCAGAAGTTCCTGTTTCCTGAAAATAAGAGAAGTTCCGTCTTTGCCGTCCTCCTTTGACGGTATTTCAATCTCAAGGATGCGGAACCCTACGGAACCGGCCCGGATAACCCCGCGTCTGACCCGTTCCCCTATGGCCCAGCCGAAGGGGTCATAGTCTTTGTCATTGAAAACGACAAGACCATGCAAACCGTCTTCGTCAGTGAAAAGATTGTCTGCTTTCCCGATTGCCGGAATATCGTATCTGTGCGCCCACTCCACCACCGGATTTTTCAGGTAGTTCGCATAGTCCCATCCTGCAGGGTCTATGCGTTCACTAAAGCGGTCAAGGTCAAACGTAGAAAATGTCCACGCGGCGCCGCCGCTCTCCTCTTCCCTGTCTTTCACGCGAATGGGTACGGCGGCAATCAGCTCCACATCTTCCGCCACCCTGTGCGGCCCCGCCGCCTCTTTTTTTAAGCCGAGGAAATCCAAAAGGGCAGACGGATCGCGCATAACAAACTCCCCGCCCTTATTTCGCATAACCATCTTCAAACCTCCTTTTTTTCTTTATCCCCACTGCCACCCGCGGACAAAGCGGACAGCCAGCCCGCTGGGCGCAAGGGATTGCAGTGGAAATCCTTTTTGCCGCAGGCAAAAAGATTGGAACGGAAAGCCCGGTTTTTTGCGCAGCAAAAAATGCGCTCTCTGATTCTCCTGTCTTCACACCCCGTTCCCAACTCTTCACTCTTCACCGGGCCAGACAGTAATAACCGTTCAGTATGATTTTCCCGGCGTTCTGCGCCAGGCGTATCATCTGCGCCAGATTCGCCGCCTGATAGCGCGAGAAAATACCCGTCCTGTGATGCGCTACTGTCCGCTCGCTGATTTCCAAAAGGCCCGCGATTTCCCTCACGCGTTTTCCGTTCGCCAGCATGACAAGAATTTCGTCTTCCCGCGCGCTTTCCCGTGATGACGGTTCGGGGATGTCCTTAAGCTCATCCATCCTCTTTTGTACCTTCCGGCTCACATATTTCTTTCCGTCCAGAATCGCCTTGAAGCCGTGAATAAAATCCGCCATGCCATAGTGAAGCGATATGTAGCGCTCCACGCCGAAAAACAGAAACCGCAGTTCCATGTCCATCGGGCATTGCCCCAGCGAGAATACCGCGACAGTGAGGGCCGGCATATCTTCCCGCAAGCGCCGTATCATATAGGGCGTCGCGGTGTCATAAAAACCCGCCTCGACGAATACGAGCCGGGGCCGGCAGTCCCGGATAATCCGGCGCAGGGCGTCCCCGCTTTTTGTTGTCCCACTCATTTCCGGATAGCCAAACCGGCCGCACACCATTTTTGCCAGAGGGAATATTCCCTTTGACCTGCTGATAAACAATATTCCGCTCCGGCCCAAACCTACCGGCCCTCCTTTTCGCATGGGATAAGATTTTTAGGACGATACCACATATCGCCCCAGGGTTTGGGGTCTTTTCCCCGTTCCCGCAAAACCTCATTGATAGTCTTCAGCCCCGCGTTTATCTCCGCGATGTCCCGCCCCGACTGTTCATCCTCGCTTTCCTGCAATTCCGGTATGTCTTTCAAATCGAACGCGCCGTATTCCTTTAAGCCGAGGCGCGCGAAAAACTGTGTTTCCAGAATGCTCTCGAATTGTTTGAGGGTCGGGATAAGCGTGTACTTCCAGAATGCCGCGTGCTGCTCCTGTGTATCCTTTCCCGAAAGGCTTGTTGTTTTGTAGCTGATGTTCGCTACCCGCGGCGGGATGCCTTACTTTGCCAGAATCGTGTAGAGGTTCCAGCGCTTGAGTTCAAAGAGTTTCACCACTTCCGGGGTAAAACTCAAGGGCTTGAATTCCGTTCCCTTGCCCAGCACGGCAATCTTCCGGTTCGCCTTCATCGCCCCGTACTTGCTTTCCCAGCGCCGCTCCAGCGCGTCCGCTTCCTCCGGCCTGATGGTCTGGTCAGTTTTCAAAATCCCCTGCGGTATCGCGTTGTTTTTAAGAAGCTGCGAATTCGCTTTGTTGGCGTAATAGTCCTGTTCCAGTTCAAGGGAAAGAGCCGCCAGCGGGTTTATTCCCCGCGACGGGTTCCACGGGTTCCAGTCGCGGAAGTGAACCAGTTCGTCCCGCAGAATGGGGATGAGGCCCGCCGTCCCCTGATAAAACCAGCGGCGGCTGTTTCCCGGCGCAAGGGGAAAACGCTCTGTCCCGCGTTCCTCATGAATGAGTCTCCGGGGGTCAAGGATATACAGGTTTCGCGGTATCCCCCCGGAGTAGTCAGGGCCGAACCACCAGAACGCCTCTCCTTCCAGAAACCACCACGCGGAGGTTTCTTTCCACAGGTCAAACAGGCTGGTCTGTTCGCCGGGCCGCCTGAAAAGCTCATAAAGGGTTCCGCCTGAAACCGCATTCCCTTCGCGCCTGATAACAAACGCCGCCCGCGCGATGTTGCGCGTAAGGATACCCACGGCGATATTCACCCAGGCGTTGAGAAGATAAGCGTC
>JAISAF010000016.1 GCA_031266855.1 Spirochaetales bacterium | reverse complement strand
ATCCCGCAGGATTTGCATGAGCAAATCCGAGGAATTGGAGCGGAAAGCCCGGTTTGCGGCGTTTTACGCCGCAAATGCGCCCAAATTCCGAATTACAAATGAGTTTTTGAACAGCCTCTTAGACGTTTATTCTGTATGGAGCATAATGTCTTTACAATAGCGTGTTTCGCGATTAGACTTATGGATATTGAAAAAAAGGAGTTTCTGGAATGGCTGAAAAAAAAGCATTGCCGTCCGAGGGGCGGTGTTATTCATTTATTCCTGCCGCGGGGGAACGCGGGCTGGGGGCGGAGAGGCTTCGCAGGATGTTTTTTGAGATCCAGCTTATCCGGGATTTTGAAGTCCGGCTTCTGGAGCTCAAGGATTTGGGGCTGGTTCATGGGCCGTGCCATTCGTCTGTAGGAGAGGAGGGCGGGGCGGTTGGTTCGATTATGGCGCTGGAGAAGGATGATGTTATTGCTTCGACTCACAGGGGGCATCATCATTTTCTTGCTAAGGCGTTTACCGCCTGTCTGGGCGCGTATGATCCGGTGGCGGCGGTTCCTGGGGCTATCCGGGATATTTTGAAGACTACGCTGGCGGAGATTATGGGGCTGGCTCAGGGCTACTGCAAGGGCAGGGGCGGGTCAATGCATTTGGGGAATCTGGATTTTGGGTGTCTGGGTACAAACGCGATTGTCGCGGGGGGCGTGCCGATTGTAACGGGCGTGGCTTGGGCTTTGGGTATTGACAGGAATTCCCATGTGGGGGTTTCCTACTTGGGCGACGGCGCGACGAATCAGGGCTGTGTTCACGAGGTGATGAATATGGCGAAGCTCTGGAAAATTCCGGTTATTTATTTTATTGAAAACAATCTGTACGCTGTGGCGACCAGCACCCAGGAGGCGTGCAGCCTGAAAGACCTTGCGCAGCGGGCGCCGGCCTACGGTATGGAGGGGATGGTTGTTGATGGTATGGATCCCGTTGCTGTCTACCTTGCCATGAAGGAGGCGAAGAAGACGGCCCTTGCGGGAACTCCTGTTATTATCGAGGCAAAGACCTACCGCTACAAGCATCAGGCCCAGAGTCTGCCGGGCAGCGCCTACGGCTACAGGACAAAGGCCGAGGAGGAGGAGTGGCTCGCGCGCGACGCGGTTGTCCGTTTTCCCGAAGAGCTTGTAAGGACAAAGGTTTTAAGCGAAGCCCAGGTTAAGGACCTGAAAGAGAAATCCGCCGCCCTTATCGCTGAAACCGTGGCGGCGCTGACACAGGGCAGTGGAGAAAAACTCTCCATCCCCGTAGGTCTTTTTCCTGTGCGGGAAGACCTTGGCACGGGTATACGCAGTGACGGGCACGAGTTCGCGGGGCAAACATGGAAAGAAGCGGGGGATTTTCCTTCCATGACCGAGCGGAGCTTTATCGATGTTATTCCCGAAGTTATGGCCGCGATTATGGAAAAAGACCCCCGCGCCATTGTTTTGGGCGAGGAAGTGGGCCACATGAAAGGCGGGGCCTATTTTGCCACAAAGGGGCTTTTCAGAAAATACCGCGACAGGATTATCGACACCCCCATTTCAGAAAGCGGTTTTTCAGGCATGGCCCTGGGCCTTGCCCTGGCAGGTAAACGGCCCGTAGTTGAAATCATGTTTCCCGATTTCGCGCTGGTGGCCGCGGATCAGCTTTTTAACCAAATCGGCAAGTGCCGCTATATGTACGGCAACCAGTTTGACGTTCCCCTTGTTATGCGCACCCGCGTCGCCATCGGTACAGGCTACGGCGCCCAGCACTGCATGGAACCCGCGGCTTTTTACGCGCAGTTCGCGGGCTGGCGCATTGTCGCCCCCTCAAATCCCTTTGATTACATCGGCCTTTTCAATACCGCCTATAAAAGCCTCGACCCCGTGCTGGTTATCGAACATCACAACCTCTACCCCCAGAAAGGCATGGTTCCCGCGGACAGGGACTACTGCATCCCCTTTGGCAAAGCCAGGGTCGCGCGCGCCGGTAAACATCTTACAATCGTCGCCTGGGCGCTCATGACCGTCGAGGCGCTCAAAGCCGCCGAAGCCCTTGCCGCCGAAGGCATCGAGGCCGAAGTTATCGACCTGCGGACAATAGACTACGCGGGCATTGATTACGAAACTATCGGCGCCTCCCTCAAAAAAACAGGAAAAATCCTTATCGTCGAGGAAGGGCACTTCATCGGCGGAATCGGCGCCCAGGTGTGCGACGAGCTCCAGCGCCGCTTCTTCAATTTCCTCGACGGGGAAATCGGCAGGCTCGCGGGTTTAAGCGTTCCCACGCCGGTCTCCAAACCAATGGAAGACCTCATAGTCCCGCACGCGGCGGACATAGCGGCCTCGGTGAAAAGCATGCTGTAGACAGGTAGTGGAAAGCGGCCGTCTTCGGGCGCATTTCTTGCGGCTAACGCCGCAAGAAACCGGGCTTTCCGCTCCAAGTCCTCGGAAGCGCCAATGCGCTTCCTGCGGGCTTTCCGCTGCAATCCCTTGCGCGCGCACCAGCGGCGGAGAAGAAAAAATTTACCGCGAAGTTGAATAAGTATAAGATATGAAGTTTTTGACTTTTCCGGCTTCGCGGTTTTTTCTTTTTTTTTCCTTCATGCGCCTCCGCGTTTTATTGCACAACGCACTTGACTGTTTTATTTCCGTGTGCTATAGATTAGCATAGTTTTGTAAAAAGGAGGGTGCGGTGAACAGACGGATTGCGCCGAAAAGCAATAGAGCTA
>JAISAF010000459.1 GCA_031266855.1 Spirochaetales bacterium | reverse complement strand
CCCGCCGCTTACTTCTTTTCCGAAAGGTATTTCACCGCCTCCTGCAAAACCGTATCGTATTCCAGATCGTATACAGGCGGGGAACTCATGTGCCGGGTAATTTCGTTGCGTATCATACGCCGCAGAATCTCTTCGCGTATGTCCGGGAACTCGGTTTTCAGCCGGGATACAAACGAAGTAATCTGCCGGGACGGAGGGTCGGGGTTATCCTTAATAAACTGGGGAATATTTCTACTCTCAATAAGTTTCGACAAGGCCGCGGTTTCCGCTTCGGTAAAAGCGGCGTCCTTGATTTCCCTGTCCGGCTGGATACCTACCTTGTCGATACTTACCCCGCTGGGCGTATAGTAACGCGACATCGTAAGCCGGAAACCTCCCTTCGCCAAAGGCAGGGCATGCACCTGCTGCACCGAACCCTTACCGTAAGTCTTTGTCCCAAAAAGCATAGCCCGTCCCCGGTCTTTCATCGCGCCGGCGAAAATTTCCGAAGCGGACGCCGAACCATTATCCACAAGCACAATCATAGGCAGGGAAGCGGGAACCAGAACGCCGGGCTTCGCCTCAAACACCCGGTTTTCCGAAGCAAGGCGGCTCTTTGTACTAACGATGACGCCGTCATCAAAAAAAAGGTCAGCCGACTGAACAACCGCGTCAAGAAGCCCGCCGGGATTGCTACGCAAATCCACAATAAGGCTGGAATATTTTTCCGCCTTCAGGAAATCAATTGCCTCGGCAATCTTTTCAGCAGTGTGCGGTGTAAACTGAATAATCCGCAAATATCCGATACCGCCCGGAATCACCGCCTGTTTCACCGTAGGAACCTGGATTTTCGCCCGGCTTAACGGCACATCAAAACTGAAAGACGGCCCGCGCCGTATTGTAACCGTTACCACCGATCCCACAGGCCCGCGCAGCTTGTTTACCACATCGTCCAGGATAAGCCCCTCCGTGGACTCGCCCTCCACTTTAACAATCAAATCCCCCGCCTGAATACCAGCCCGGTAGGCGGGCGTATCCTCGATAGGAGCAACCACCTCCACATACGAAGGCATCTCGCGGCCATCCGCCCCTTTCGTCACCGGCTGTTTATTAATATACAAACCCACCCCGCCGAACTCTCCCGCGGTAGTATCGCCCAACCCGCGCAAATCGTTCGCGCTCAAATACGCCGAATGCGGATCCCCAAGGCTATCAAAAATCCCCTTGAAAGCCCCCTCCACAAGAACATCAGGATCAACCTCGTCCACATAATTGTTTTCCACAAATTCGAAAACATACTGAAGAAGCGACATAAGCCGCCGTGTTCTGGCATCATTTACATCCGCCACAGCCGCGGGCGTCAGTAAGGCAAACACGAAGAAGACAGTCAAAACTCCCGTTACAAAAAACCAAGGCACTCTCTTTTCTTTCATGATCACTCCTGTTGACTACTATAAACTACTATAATCAAGAAAAGACGAAAAGTGAAGTGCGAAAAACGGCAAACCCTTTTCAGAATCACAAGGGCGCATTTTTGGGCCGCCTTATGGCGGCCCAAAAACCGGGCTTTCCGCTCCAAGTCCTCGGAAGCGCCCATGCGCATCCTGTGGGCTTTCCGCTGCAATCCCTTGCGCCGCACCAGCGGCGGGCAGCGGCCTTGCGTATGCGTCCGCTTACGCAATGCCGCTGCCTATAACCAGGCGGCCCGCGCAATTTTGCTCGGCCCTTTACCTGTTACACGCCAGGGGCTTTTTAGGGCCTCTTGCCGGAAAGACTCGTTATGAAGCTCCCTCGGAGAAGACTCCGCGGGAGCTTCTTTTGTCAAGGAATTGGGATTATATGGCATGGCTCATCAACTCCGCAGGAGTTGATGAGCCATGCCTTCCAAATCAAAAACACGCTCACGCGTGCGTTTACTTGGGCACAGGCAAAATTGCGCATAACAATTTTCACAGAAGGAGTGCCTTCCCGCGATTCCGTCGCGGTTTACAAAAATACTGCTTGACATTCTTTCGAAATTGTGTTTTACTCGCGGCCTGATAATACGAAATTTTTATTCCCAGGGTTTTTACAGCCTTAACTCATCTTTCGCCTAACATGCGCATAACTCCTTATGCCGTAAGCATCCCCCCCCCCCCCCCCGTGCAATGTAATTCTATGTAATAAAAAACAGAAAGACAAATCTTTTCTCTTCGGGAATTCTTTTCCCGCGCGCTTATACTCTTCAAAACATCTGCGTTTTCCCCTGTACTGCACACGCCGCTTTGTAAACGGCCCGTAAAAGTTTTCTCTTTTGATAGATTTTCTTTTCCGCAAAAAAAATTACGCTTCGTCTCAATAAAAAAGGAATACTGTTAGTAGGCCGGGGCGGAGCTTTTTAAAAAGGAGTATGTTACATGAAAAAAAATTATACGATAGTTTTTGCCGCCATCGCGGCATTGATCGTGTTATGCGCTTTCTGGAGCTGCGATTCCGGCAGTGATGATGACGGAGGACCATCCTCAGCTCTGGGAGATAAGGAGATAACGCTGGTGGAAGGGGTGCAGGTATACAACGACGACGGCAGCGAGTATAAGCCTGGCTCAGTGCAAACAGTACGGGCGCAGTCCAGCCAGACTGGCGCCAGCTATGCCGCTCTGAGTCTCGGTAGTATCGACGCTGACGGAAAGCTTACCCTGAACCTGCCTGTCTTTACTCAATGGAGTGAGATTGGCGGTGGAGAAGATCTCGGGCAACTTGCAGCAGATCCTCCTGATGTAAAGTTTGCTGAAGTGTCGTCCTTCCTGGTTGCCGGCAACGATTTACGATTACAAAACAACGACGGCGGCAGAAATCAGATAATATTCTATGAATACGCGGATAGAGACGCGCATATATATGGACAGGCTACCGTCAACAACCCGGCCGGGCTGGTGGATATAAATCTTTTTTTAAAGAAGGGATGGAATTCGGTGATTACAGATTTCCCTCCAGATTATCCCTCCTCTAATTCGACAATGGTGACCGGTAGCCCCGACGCCGGGTTCAAATGGGTGTGGGATGATTAACAGCGGATAGTCTTTTTCCCGCCTGTAGCGGCAGTATTACTACCGCGGATGGCAATTGCGTGCGTATAACAGGGTCAGGTCGCGATTTTGCCTTCGGCAAAATCGCGTGGTTTACCCCCGTGCGCCGCGCACACACGTATCCCTGCCTTGCCGCCGCCACGCATACAGCCGACGGTCATGCTTTCAACCCCCAGCGGCGCGATATTTCCGCAGCGATTTTTCGCGAAAGCGAAAAATCGCTTTCTTGACAAATTATGAAATACTGACTATAGTGATACTCCAGTTGTAGAAATTGATGGAGAGATGTCCGAGTGGTCGAAGGAGGCGGTCTTGAAAACCGTTGAGCCGCAAGGTTCCGGGGGTTCGAATCCCTCTCTCTCCGAAGGAGAGAGAGGGATTCGAAACGAATCCTCCGCCGACCGGAGGGAGGAAAAGCGCGCTCAGGATGCGCGCGGCAGGAGGATGAGGCGAAAAAGAGTTCTCTCTTTTTTATTATGGTGAAGAATGACAGTTTATGAAGACCGGATTTTGGAGAGGTGCGAGAGTGGTCGAATCGGGCTCCCTGCTAAGGAGTTGTACCTCTAAAGGGTACCGGGGGTTCGAATCCCCCCTTCTCCGTATACGTATTTTGCCGCGGACAGGCTCCCGGCGGGGTTTATGGCATAAAAAGCCGTAAACCGGGGGGGATTCGAAACGAATCCTCCCCGACTGGAAGGGAGGAAAAGCGCGCATGGACGCGCGCGGCAGGAGAGTGAGGCGGGCCTGTAGTGGGCGAACGGAAAGTTCGTCCGCTACAGGCTGGATACCCTCTTAGGGGAAAATATTTTGTGCCCATAGCTCAGCTGGATAGAGTACCAGATTGCGGATCTGGTGGTCGGAGGTTCGAATCCTCTTGGGCACGCATTTTTGGAGAGATGCGAGAGCGGTTGAATCGGGCGGACTCGAAATCCGTTGTGCCGCGTGCGGTACCGGGGGGGGGGGGGGTCCCACCCCCCCCGACCAGGGCGGGGGGGGTGTTGGCCCCCCCCCCCCGCGGGGGGGGGGGGTGTGATGGGCACTAACACCC
>JAISAF010000373.1 GCA_031266855.1 Spirochaetales bacterium | reverse complement strand
AATTTCTTTAATCCACATTTCTTCATCTTCCATAAATATTATTGAAAGAATACCCATTTCCGTTTTTAATCCATTGACAGGTATTGCCTTTTTCAGTTCATTTAATCCATCAAAATTTTTCATATTTTTTCCTTTGGTATGTTTATTTATGACAAAATACCATATTTTGTCATACCGACTACTAAAATGATATTGAAACAACATCAAATTGTCAAGTATGTTTTATTTCAATAAGCGGCGCATGGACGCGCCGCTTATTCTCTAAAAATTTTCAGTTTTCAGTTGCGCATAACTCGCTGATATACGCAATGCCGCTATCTGCGCCGGACGTATACGCCTACCGCCCTGCCGGGAAACCGCACGCGGCAACGCCCGCGATTTTGCCGAAGGCAAAATCGCGCTGTGCTTGGATACGCGAAAATGCCGGAGGCAATTTCGCGTACCCGCCGCTGGTGCGCGCGCAATGGGATTGGAGGGATGCGAAGCAGCCCCAGCGCGGAGCGCTGGGGCCGGAGCGATAGCGGAGTCCCGGAAAGCCCGGTTTTTTTGCCCGCGGCGCGGGCAAAAAAATGCGCCCGTATTCCCTGCCTCGCAAAGTTCGTGTTGCCTGATTCCCAAATTCCTGAAAAGCGGTGTATACTGCGGCTATGGAAAAGTCTTCTGTTTTTCCGGCTATTGACCTGGAGGCGATAAAAAAGCTGAGTTTGTTTTCGCTTTTGCAGGACGGGGATTTGCAGTTTGTTGTTGACCATTCAAGTCTTTTACAGCTCCGGCATGGGGGGCGGCTTTTTTCCGAGAATCAGAGGGCGCAGCATATTTACGCGCTTATGGAGGGAACGGTCAGGGTGTACCGGCTGCGGCAGGGGGGGGCGGACGAGCTGGCCTGGTTTACGGGCGGGGATACGATTGGCGATTTCGATTTCGCGCGGCAGGCGGTTTACGATGCCCGTGCCGACGCTGTGGATGATTCGGTTCTTTTGATGTTTCCTGGTTTTGGTATGGCGCTTGAAGACTTTATTTATGAGGCGCCGCAGGCTGTTACGCGCATCCTCTTGTGCTGTATTATTATGATGAGTTCGCGCATTACGATGACGCACAAGGTTACGGTAGATAATCTTTCCTGGGTGCAGGAGCTTCAGCGCAGGGCCTACGAAGACCCGGGGACTGGCCTGTGGCAGCAGTCTTTTCTTCGTGACGAGATGAACCGTATTCTGCGGCAGCCGAGCGCTCTGGTTATGCTCAAGCCGGACAGGTTCAAGGAACTCAATGATACGCGCGGGCACGCGGCCGGGGACGAGGCGATGGTGCGTATCGCGATGATTCTGAAAACTTTTACCCGGAAGACAGGCCGGGGCTGGGCTGTACGTTTTAAGAGTAACGAAACGGGGCTTTTTATTAATAACTGCGGGATCGAAAAGGCGGGAAAGATCGCGCGCGCTCTTGGAAAAGCGATACGCGGGATGAAGCCTTTTCCCGCGCAGGAGGGGCTGCCCGCTTTTAATTTTTCGGCGACTATTGTCTGGACGGTCTGGCCCGATGACGGGCGGAAGTGGGATTCCCTTCTGGAAGGCACTGCCGCCGCCCTGCTGCATTTCTGGCGCGCGGGCGGTAATACAATTGTTCACTGCCGGAGGAAACAAAATGGATAAGGTTCATGGGGACGTACAGAGTCATGAGGACGCACCAAGGCCGCCGATTGAAAATCCTGTTCTGATGAACTCGCCTTTCTTCACTGATATGAGCGGGCTGGAATACAATGCCGCCATCGCCTTCATGGAGCGAAGGAAAGTCCGCGGAGGCGATCCTGTTTTCAACCAGGGTGACATGGGCGAGGAAATGTTTATTCTGCTGGAAGGTTCGCTTTCGGCCTTCCGCAGACAGTCCGACGGAACCGAGCGCCGCATCTTCGACGTGGGTCTTGGCCATTTTTTCGGGGAAATGTCCATCATCGCAAACGATCCGCGCTCCGCCACAATCCGCGCGAATGTTGATTCCGATGTTATGGTAATCCGCCGCGCCGACTTCTACCGTATTATATTTGAGTTTCCCATGCTCGGCATAAAAATCCTCAATTCCATTATCGCCTTGCAGAATGTCTGGCTCAACCAGTCTTCCCGGCATCTGGGGGATTTGATGCGCTGGGGCGAGACTGCCCGCCGCCGGGCCATTACCGACGAGCTTACCGGTCTTTATAACCGGCGTTTTCTGGAGGATTCGGTAAAGGATCATTTTGAGCATGACCCCAGGGGCATAAGAAAAGCCGCGCTGCTTATGCTGGATTTGGATAAGATACATGCTATCAACGAGCGCCACGGCAGGCTTGCCGGGGATTTGATTTTCCGCGCCGTCGCCAGAATCCTCAACGCCCAGACCCGTTCCGGCGATATCTGCGCCCGCTTCGCCGGGGATGAGTTTTGCGTATTTCTTCCCGATACCGACGGAATATCCGCGCTGGACATTGCCGAAAATATCCGCGACGCGATCAGCAGGGAAGAAGTTGTTGTCCCGGAAAAACCAAATGCCGTCCCGCGGGTGCCGGTTTTTACCCGAACCAGCATCGGAATCGCCACCGCTCCGTATCACGGCAGGACGCCGGAACACCTCATCACCACCGCGGACGCGGCCCTTATCCGTGCAAAGGATCTGGGGCGCAACAGGGTGGAGATGGCGGCGGAGATAAACGCATAGGAATTTTTATCCCTCTGGTTTTGGGCGCATTTTTTTGGGCGTGCTTGGCACCCCCAAAAAAACCGGGCTTTCCGCTACAAGTCCTCGGATTTGCTTATGCAAATCCTGCGGGCTTTCCGCTACAATCCCTTGCGCGCGCCCAGCGACAGCCCGCGAATTTGCATTCCGCAAATTCGCGGGCCAGCCAGGATGCATGGGCGGGTAGCAACCCGAAGGGTCGCGACCAACTCCCCCTGTGTCCAAAAATCTTTTTTGCGCTCTGCGCAATAGTATCCTGTATAGTGAAGTGATGGTAAATGCTGTTACCCTGATTACGCATTACCCTGATAGTATTACCAGGCCATATAAAATAAATCGTAACTATTCAGCCATATAAAGTTAGAAATTTCCTTCGTTGTAGTGGCGGAGGGACTTGAACCCCCGACAAAGCGGATATGAGCCGCTTGCTCTACCGACTGAGCTACGCCACCATGAATTACGCGGGGCAGTTTAGCAAAAACTATCGGAGATGTCAAGCGGGCGCCTTGCCTCACGAAAAATGTTACCGAAAAACACCAATGCCTCAAATTGAAAATGTTACCCAAATTACAATAGGAAGGCTCAGATGGAGGCACGCGCGGGCAGTTCCGTAAAGACCTCTGCATTCCCACCAGGAAAGACAACCCTGCCCTGAAATCAGGCAAATGGGTTTATGGCAAGGTGGCGGCAGGCCGGAAATTTTCCACAAAAATTTTTGCGTTTCCAGAAATCCGCTGACAGATTACAGTGATAAATAAAAAAAAACTGAAAATCCACAAAATTTATATTGACAGATTTTGCAATCTGATGATATAATACCTACAAGTTTAAAAATATGGATTTCAATTTTA
>JAISAF010000352.1 GCA_031266855.1 Spirochaetales bacterium | reverse complement strand
GCCGCCGCTTTGCGGCGGCGGCCTGCAACCCAGGCCGCGTAATTGCCTGTGGAAATTCCGGGGGTATACCCCGGCGGCCGCGATTTTGCCGACGGCAAAATCGCGGGGGTACAGGCCCGGCGGGCGGCGCAATTTGCCAGGGCAAATTACGCGTAGCGGATTTCCGGCCGCGGAAATCCGCTATGGGCCGTTCCGGCCCCGCCGCCGCCACGCCGGTAATTGCCGGACGGCAATTACCGGCGTGGCGTATAACCAGGCTGTAAACGAATGTCAGTTATGCGCAATTTATCTCAGTAAATTGCGCATAACTGATCTCCGTACTAAAAATCCGGCAGGTTTTTGTTTCACTTATTCGTCTTTGCGGTGATTTTTTTTTTCAAAGCAGGTCGCGCGGGAGCGCGAAAAGCCCGTGGGGGTCTCTGCGTTTACGGCTACAGTCAGCCGCTGGGCGCGCGCAAGGGGATTGAAGCGGAAAGCCCGCAGGATTTGCATTGGCAAATCCGAGGACTTGGAGCGGAAAGCCCGGTTTTTTTTGTCCGTCTTCGGACAAAAAAAATGCGCCCTTGCAATTCCCGTAGTTCGGATATATAGTAACTCAAGATTTTCGCAAGGAGGATTTTTCGTGAGTAAAATAATCTGTGTTGTTGATCGCGACTTCAGGAACCCCGCGGAGGACTTCGATATGGGGTTGTCATCTCTTCTTTCTGACCCGGATATTGATGTGCGGTTTTATACGACGGCTCCTGGCAGTGAACCTATGCCTTCCGATGTCCTGAAGGATGCCGATACGCTTATATCTGTTTTGCGGCGTGTTACTCCGGATTCCCTGAAAGAGGCGGCGCGGCTGAAATGGATTGGCCGTTTTGGCGCTGGTTTTGATAATGTCGATTTGGCGGCTTGTACGGAGAAAGGAATTTTTGTTAGTAACGCCCCCCAGGGTGTTTGGATTTCGGTGCCCGAGATTACGCTGGGCTATATGCTGGCCCTTACCAATAAACTGAAAAATTACGATGCGCATATCCGCGTACACGGTTTTGCTGGTTCGGATGTGTATAGCACGCGCTGCCTTTATGGGCGTACAGCCGGTATTGTTGGTTTTGGAGGAATTAGCCGCAATCTTTCCGCAATACTGAAGGCGTTTTCCATGAATGTTCAGGTTTGCGATCCTTTTGCCGATGAAAAGCGTCTTGCCGAAGCGGGTGTGAAGAAGGTCGATTTGGATACCCTGCTTTCGACTTCCGACTTTATCAGTCTTAATGTTCCGCTTACCTCATCGACGCGGGGGATGATTGGCGCGAAGGAGCTGGCAAAAATGAAAAAGAGCGCTTTTCTTATAAATACTTCGCGGGGTTTTGTGTGTGATGACGCGGCGCTTGCCGAGGCAATAAAAAACAGGACCATTGCGGGTGCGGCTGTGGATGTTTTTGGCGGGGAACCGGATGTGGCTGATAACCCTCTTATTAAGCTGAGCGCGGATAACCTTATCCTGACTCCTCATGTCGCGGGTGGCGGCAGTATTGACGCTATGACGATAACCGGCCAGAAACTTGCTGAATGCGTTATTCGTATTAAAAACGGACAGTTTCCTATCAATATCGTAAATCCGCAGGCTTCAAAAACTCCGGTTCCGCCGGAATGTGTAACGCCGTCCTTTGTCGCCAAATAAGCCGGGAAATAAGCCGTCGCGGGAGAAAAGCGGCGGCTTTTTGTTTGTAAGGCTGCCCTGGACTTCGGCGGCACGGAATCTTGCCGCCGAAGAATATCTGCTTGACGGAGCGGATACGGACGCGTCTTTTCTTCTTGTATATGAAAACTCCGAATCGCTTATCATTGGCAAGAATCAAAACCCCTGGCTGGAACTGGCTTTGCCGGTTCTGCAAAGCGGAGAGCCTCCTTTTTTCCGGCGTATATCGGGTGGCGGCGCGGTATGGCAGGGGCCGGGGAATTTGAATTTTTCCTTTATTACAAACCGCGCGGGTTTTTCAAAGGAAGATAACCTGGATTTTGTACGGAGATCTCTCCGGCGTTCCGGGGTGTGTATTGAAAGAACCGCCAGGGGTGACCTTACAGCGGGCGGTAAAAAAGTATCCGGCAACGCTTTATGTTTCCGCCGGGGCAGGGTTCTCCATCACGGAACGCTTCTTGTTGACGCGCCTCTGGAAAAACTGAAAAACTCGCTCAGTGTCCACACGGGCGAGGGTGCGGAGCCTCCGGTTGCCTCTCCGGTTGTCATAGAAACGCGCGCCGTGGCGTCCGTTTGCGGTATGCCTGTGGCGAATCTTAAGGATTTCTCCGCTTCCCTGACGCCGGCCCTGTGCGTCCAGGCTTTGCTTGAGGAAGCTCTGGCTGTTTATGAAAACCTCCGCGTTCCGGCGGAACCCGGCGCCATGTTTCCTGTGGAAAAATTGCGGGTTCTGGAGAACCGCCACAGGGACAGGGACTGGCTTTATGGCGCCACTCCCGCTTTTACCTGCCGCAGCGGGGAAACGCTTCTTACTGTACAGAACGGTATTATTACCGCAGCGGATCCGCCATCAGGAGGCCGCTTTGAAGGGAAATATTTTACCAGCGATCTTATTCGCGCTTCCCGGTAGGCGTGTCCGGACTGTTATGCTATCAAGCCTATAACCACGCGCAATTGCCTCTGGCAATTGCGTGGACGTATAATTGCTGTTCGACAATTATACGCATACAACCAGGCGGCCGCAATTTTACTATGCCCATGTAAACTCACGCGGGAGCGTGTTTTTGCTCACAAGGCTTCCTGGGGCTGGTCGAAAAATTGCATACGCAATTTTTCTGCTCGCCCATGCATCCTGGCAAGAGTCCCTAAGAAGCTCCTGGCGTATAACAGGTTAAGGTCCTGGCAAAATTGTGTGGTCTGTCACCAGGCATGAAGCGTAGTGGAGTACACGTATTTATCACCAACCGGCTGCCGCCACCACGATTACAGCAAACGGTTACGTTTGCAGCTTTAGACCCAAGCAGGAAAAACAGGGAGTATGGCAAAGAAGGAGGTGATGGTCAAAGCGCCCTTACGTTTTAACGCCCTAAGCTGCGATATAAATGACTTCAATATAAATGATATTAATGGCGTTTATATTAAGGCATGCGACATTTGAAATAAAATAAGTTTGAAAAATAATTGACATAATTTAAAAATAATTTTAATCTAAAATTTATGAGAATATATATCATTTTTATTATTTTATTTTCCCCGTTGTTTCTTTACGCACAGGATATTGATAAATTAAAATATAAAGAATACAGTTTAACAGAGGCTTTTGAAAATCGTCAAAATAATCCTGATGAAACTCAATATTACAAATCAATGGCGCATTTTCGATATTCATATACTATTAATTACACGGGGAAATTAATGGCGGTTTTTTATGAAGATGGCCCACAGTTCGTCTCGTTTGATGTTGAATGCCTATTTACAGACATACAACCCTTTCAGATTGCCATTCTGTATTACCATTTTGAGAGGGGCTTTTCGGGAGGTTTTCTAAATAAACTGGATAATGTAGAATTGACAGATAAATATTTTGTTGCTGGAACGAGATATATGGTCATGGAAAATTTACGGCTTCGTGATAAAGAAGGTTTATCAAGTGACATACTACGAACAATCGGAAAAGATGAATGGGTCACTATATTAGAAGAAGGAAATGAGGAAACCATAGATGGTTTAACGTCTATATGGGTTAAAGTAAGATTAAATGATAATAATGAAGGCTGGTGTTTTGGGGGATATTTAGGTTTAGATTTTTTAAGAGATTAATTCAGGCAGCCGGGGAACCCGCCGATCCTTTCACCGGATACGTCTATTTGGGTTAGATTTTTACGGTGATACACGCCCTCTTTTCGGTTAGATTTTCCGTGATACAACTCGCTGTCCGGCTTGTATGGCCTAAAAAAATCCCGTTATGCGAAACGAAAAACTATGAGGCGGAGGAATTCCCCGAATTCTTTTTGCGCTGCCGCTGTGCGTGCACAAGGGATTGTAGCGGAAAGCCCACAGGAAGCGCATAAGCGCTTCCGAGGACTTGGAGCGGAAAGCCCGGTTTTTGGCGCTTTGCGCCAAAAATGCGCCCAAATTCCAAATTACCAATGAGATATTAAACAGGCTCTAAGAAAATTCCTGTTATACGAAACGGAAAACTATGAGGCGGAGGAATTCCCTGAATTCTTTTTTCGCTCCCGCCGTTCTACCAGAACATCAAGGCTGATAAGCATAATTCCCGCGAAGACGAGTATTCCCGGCCACCAGGTAACAACGAAATCGCGCAGGCTTACCGAAATGATACGCAGGCTGAAAAGCAGAAACAGCAGGGAAAGCATAATTATCGCGAGAGCGGGAATTGTCATGCGCAGACGCGCGGCGCCTTTTTTTTTCAAACCGAAAAAAAACAGCGAGACTCCCGTGAAGAGCATGAAAAGCGGCCAGAACTGTTTGAAGTCCGACTCAAGAACGCCAGTATTTAAAACCAAAAGGAAGGAACCCGCAAGAATCAGAAAAATGCTGGAAAAAACGTGGGCGTCCGCTCCCTGTCTGAAATACACGCGGTGGAGAAGAAAAATCCCGACAAGGACAAGCCCTACCGGCCAGAGGGAAAAATTCGCAATCAGAAAACCTGTTGTCCGCAGAAGAAGCGCGCCGCCGGCGACAAGGAAAATGGCTCCGGCGACAAGCATTTTTCGCGGGAAACGAATCTCCAGTTTTTTCAGGGATTCATATTTTTTCATGACTATTTCATGGATTCATACCGGCAATGACAGCATCGCCGAACGCGCTTGTGGAAACTTCCCGCGCCCCGTCCATAAGGCGGGCAAAATCGTAGGTGACGGTCTTTGCGCCAATGGCAGCCACAATACCCGCGTCAATAAGAGCGGCGGCTTCCTTCCAGCCCAGGTACTCCAGCATCATCGCCCCGGAAAGAATTACCGAACTGGGGTTGACCTTATTCTGCCCCGCGTACCTGGGGGCGGTTCCGTGAGTCGCCTCAAAAATAGCGTGACCCGTTACATAGTTGATATTCGCCCCCGGCGCTATACCAATTCCTCCCACCTGGGCGGCAAGCGCGTCGGAAATATAATCGCCGTTTAAGTTCAAAGTCGCGATAACATCGTACTCCGCGGGACGCGTAAGAATCTGCTGCAAAAAAGCGTCAGCAATACAGTCCTTTATAAGAATCTTTCCCGGCGGAATATTCCCCTGTCCCGGCCCGGATCCTGTTCCCGTTCCGGCGCCCGCTCCCGCCTCGTCCGCGGTAATAACCCGATCGCCGAATTCCTTTTTCGCAAACTCATAGCCCCATGCGCGGAAAGCCCCCTCGGTATACTTCATAATATTTCCCTTGTGAACAAGGGTAAGACTTTTCCGCCCGTTCTCCAGCGCATATTCAATGGCCGCCCGGACAAGCCTCTGGGTTCCGGTTTTGCTAACCGGCTTCAAGCCCAGACCCGAATCCTCCCGCAGGGACCAGCCGAACTCCCGCCGCGTAAAATCCAGCAGTTTTTTCGCCTCAGGAGTTCCCGCCGCGAACTCATACCCGGCATAAACATCCTCGGTATTCTCACGAAAAACCACCATATCGACCAGCTCAGGATTCTTCACCGGCGAAGGAATCCCCCGGTAATACTTAACAGGCCGCAGGCACACATACAAATCAAGCCTCTGGCGCAGCGTAACATTCAAACTACGAAACCCCTCGCCCACAGGCGTTGTCAAAGGCCCCTTAATACCAACAAGATAATCCCTGAAAGCCGCCTCAGTCTCCTCTGGAAGCCAGCTCCCCGTTCTCTTAAAAGCCTTCTCGCCCGCAAGGATTTCCAGCCACCTTATCCCGCGCCTGCCGCTATATGCCTTCTCCACCGCCGCGTCAAAAACCCGCACAGCCGCAGCCCAAATATCCGGCCCCGTCCCATCGCCCTCGATATAGGGAATACAAGGATGATCCGGCACACATAAACCGTTCTTACTCATGCATATTATATCTGCCATAATGCGAAAAGTGTACCAGATAGAAAAGCAAGATACAAGGCAGACGGGCGCCTCCCCGGCGCAATTTGTCAGAACAAATTGCGCCGGGGCCGGGCTTTCCGGGACTCCGCTATCGCTCCGGCCCCGCCTTCG
>JAISAF010000280.1 GCA_031266855.1 Spirochaetales bacterium | reverse complement strand
CGATCCGGGGATCCGGAATCAGGGCAAGTTCGGTTCGTATGTCCATTATTCCCCTCCAATCCTTCCCTGTCGGCTTTTTACTTTTTTCCTTGAGGGGTTTTATAATGCGGTTGCCCTGCTCCCCATCCTTTTCCCGCTTTGCCTTATCCCCATCTTTCCATTATACTTTGAACTCAGAATGATCTATAAACTTGAAAATACGGTTCAGCACTACGCCTGGGGTTCGCCGGTTCTGATACCGGAGTTCCTTGGCTCGAAGAATCCCGGGAACGAACCCTGGGCGGAGCTTTGGATGGGGGCGCATCCTCAGGCGCCTTCCCGCTGCCAGCCAGTGGCGGGAAACGCCGGGGAAGGGATTCCCCTTGACAAACTGATTGCCTCAAACCCGGATACCTTTCTCGGAAAGGAAACCGCGAAAGCCTTTGACGGGCAGCTTCCTTTTTTATTAAAACTTCTGGCGGCGGCTTCTCCCCTGTCGATACAATGCCACCCCTCTGCGCGGCAGGCCCGTGAAGGCTTCGCGCGCGAAAACCGCGCGGGAATTCCTCCCGGCGCGGGAAACCGCAACTATAAAGACGCCAGCCACAAGCCGGAAATAATCCTCGCGCTGACGCCGTTCTCCGCGCTTCGCGGCCTGCGCCCGCTGGGCGAAACCATCCGTTTTTTTTCCGCCTTCCCTATTCCCGCCCTGAGCGCCGCTGCGGCCCTTCTGGAAAAAAACCGCGACGGGGGAATCCAGGACTTCCTTCGTACTCTGCTTTGCGCATCCCATGACGAAGCCCGCGCCTGGATAGAGGCGCTAAAAAACGAAGGTGGCGCGGCGCGCGATACCGCGGAGTTCAGGACGTTCCTGCATCTCGCTGACTGGTATCCCGAAGACTCCGGCTGCCTTGCCCCCTTTTACCTGAATCTGGTAGACCTCAAACCCGGCGAAGCCCTCTTCCTGGGGCCAGGGGAAATGCACGCGTATCTGGCAGGGCTTGGCGTGGAACTGATGGCCAACTCCGACAATGTCCTTCGCGCGGGACTCACCTCCAAGCACATCGATATACAGGAACTTCTTGCCTGCCTCAGCGGCACAGCCGCGGCGGCGGAAATTCTGCGCCCGGCCGGGACAGGACGCGGCGGTTTTATCGAGGAGGAATATCCCTGCCGGGCACAGGAGTTTACACTCTCTATTCTGCGGCCCGCCGTCCCCGCCGGGATGGGGAAAACCGCCATTGAAACAGCCGGCCCGGAAATCCTTTTCTGCGGCGGCGGAACCGCCGCGGTTGAAAGCGCCGAAGGCCCGTGTACGCTTGGCAGGGGGGAATCGGTATTTATACCAGCTTCGCAAGGAACCTATACGCTCTCAGGAACCTGTACCCTGTACCGGGCCCGCGTTCCATCCCGAAAAGACGCGGACGCGGAATGACGATCTGGGTTGACGCCGATTCCTGCCCTGTACCTGTGCGGGAAATTATCGCAAAAGCGGCCCGCGCGCGGAAAATCCCCGCTGTCTTCGCGGCCAACCGCAGGATTCCCCTGAAAAGGAATGCCTATGTCCACGCGCTTGTTGTACAGAAGACCGAAGGCAGCGCGGACGCCTGTATCCTGCGCGGCGCGGAGGCGGGAGATTTAATCATTACACGGGATATCCCCCTCGCGGCGGAGCTGGTTAAACGCGGGCTGCGCGTCATCAACGACAGGGGAAACGCCTTCACCGGGGATACTATCGCCGAAAGACTATCCATCCGGGACTTCATGAAGGAACTGCGGGATATAGGACTGTACGAAAGCCCCGAAGGAAGTTTCGGAGCGAAAGAGGTGAAACTTTTCGCGGATACCTTTGACCGCGAACTGACCCGGCTTTCAGCGCGGACCAGCGTAAAAAATTAGAATTCCTGCCGCTAAGTCAAAGAATTGGGCGCATTTTTTGCGGTTTATGAATTTGCGGCGCAAATTCATAAACCGCAAAAAACCGGGCTATCCGCTCCAATCTTTTTTACCGCTTCGCGGTAAAAAAGGATTTCCGCTCCTATCCCTCGCGCCCCACGGGCTGACTGTCGCCGTAAAAGCGGAACCGCAAAATCGCTCCGCGATTTTGCGACTAACAGACGCCATCCATCTGCGTTACGCGCAATTGCATGCAATTGCGCGTAACGTGCTGTGCCTGGTGACAAACCTACAAGCGTAACAGCTTGCTGTAATCGTGGTGGTGGCAAAATTGCGAAGCAATTTTGCGCTGCCGCTGTGCGGCGCAAGGGATTGGAGGGATGCGAAGCAGCCACGCCGCAGGCGGGGCCGTAGCGATAGCGAAGTCCCGAAAAGCCCGGTTTTTGGCGCTTTGCGCCAAAAATGCGACATAATTCTGATAAATTATAAAAATTTTGAACAGGCTCTGAGTATTTTCAGGACTTTTCAAAACAGGATTGCACATAACGCACGGCCTCGTCATTGACAGCGAAAACCGGCCTCCCCTTTGTCCTCCATCTACCCAGCCCCGCCGAAGGATCCAGCGCGTAGTTTTCCTCTGTTATACGCAAGTCCAGCACACTGCCATCTTCGCGCCGTGAAGCGTAACCAAGTTTTTTCAGAATAGCCAAAGACCCAGCCACATCCCACAGTTTCAAATCCGCCATATATGCCATATAGTGACCCAGCATAAGATGCGCCAGAGAAAAAACCGCGGAAGCCGTTGAATGCAGGACATTGCGCCCCCGGTAACCGCCCGCGCGCGCGCACCTCTGAGCCAGAGCGATTGGCATCTTCTCATCCACCACAACAGCCCCCGGCGAAAACGGTTTCAAAACAGCCTGCTCGTTGGAAGCCGCCGGAACTTTGCTGTGATATACGGCGCCGCCCTCGCTGACAAGCATCTCCCCCTCCATAGGCAGGTAAAGCGCGCCCTCCGTAATAGTCCCGCCCTGCGCGAAACCTATCGAAATCGCCCACATCGGAAAGTGATGAGCATAGGAAGCCGTACCATCAATAGGATCGACAATCCATGCCGTACCACCCAAAGCGCCGCGTATATAATCCTCGCCCCGCGCCTCAAGCGTCTCCTCCCCCAAAAGCCACGACCCCTCCAGCGGCCTGTCAAAACTCCGCGCAAACGTATCCTCGATCTCCCTATCCGCCTGCGTAACCACGCTATCGTCCTTCTTGTAATCCAGCCGCGGCGAATCAAAATGCTTCAGCGCGATAGCCGCCCCCGCCCGCAGCATCCGCGCCAGCGTATCTCTATTCCAGTTTGTCATATATACAGTAAGTATACCGAATCCCGCGAAAAAAAGCTATCTTCGGGCGCCTCCCCGGCGCTTCGCGCCGGGGCCGGGCTTTCCGCTCCAAGTCCTCGGATTTGCTCATGCAAATCCTGTGGGCTTTCCGCTACAATCCCTGGCGCGCGCACCAGCGGCGTTATGCGCACTAGTGCGCATAACACATAAAAATTTACCTGGTAAAATAACCGCTAAGGCGAACAGCTCTACTCTTTTCTTTTTTTGCTTCCCCGGCCTTGCCAGTCTTCGACTTCGCGGTAAAATTTTTAGTCTTATATCTGATCCGGAAAGCGGTCGTAGAAAGCGATACTTTCCAGAGGATTACGCAGAGCATGCCTTTCGGCGGGCTGCGCGTCACTGGCGGGATAGCCCAGAATAAGCATGGCAACCGGCAGGAGTTTTTCAGGAAGGTTGAACCCGGCAATAAGTTTTTCGGGATCAAAGTACATTACCCAGGTCGTACCCAGCCCGATATCCGCCGCCTGAAGCATCATCTGCGTCGTTACGATACTGGCATCCACCTGGTCGCTCTTTACCCCATCAAAAGGCCGCACCCAGCACGCACTGGTATCCGCGCAAATAACAAAAACCACCGGCGCGCCGAAACGGCACTTGGTACACG
>JAISAF010000273.1 GCA_031266855.1 Spirochaetales bacterium | reverse complement strand
CGGGAACTGAATGCGGCCAATTACCAGGGCCCCCTTTCGGTGGAATGGGAAGATTCCGGAATGGAACGGGAATACGGCGCGAAAGAGGCCTGCGAATTTGTACGGAAAGTGGATTTTTCGCCTTCCAATGTAGCCTTTGACGACGCGCTGATGCAGGATTAAATGGCGGATTTTTCCCCCGGGCGGGCGCCCGGCTCCCCGGAAGACGGACTCTCCGGGGAGCTATTTCATAGATTTTCATTGGACGATGGAGAAAATCCCCTTTCAAACCGGACTTAAACAGCCCGGCCTCTAAGCTGAATCTTCCCCCAATGGACGATTTTTTGGTAAGCGGCTAAGATATAGTTACAATTTCTGAAACAATGTCCGGTTCCCAGTTCCACCAGGGATTCTCTACCATAATTTAGGAGCCTGTTGCACTTGTAGTTTTTTGCGCTGCTTTGTGTGGCAAAAACCACGATTATCCGGCATCCTTACGCAGTCTGCGGGGTAAAAATCGCCTGATCGGCGATTTTTGAAGTTTTTACTCGTGAAGCGCAACAAATTTCCAGAACATCGAATGACGGCTCCTTCATTTCGCGGCCTCATGGTAACAGGGGCCTTAATATATTACAAAAAACAACAAAAAAGTAAAAAAAAATTTGACATCGCAAAAAATTGCATGGTACAATGAACTACCTCGCCCTGAAGGGCGAAGTATCAGATTTTTCTTCGAAAAATCTGTCGTTGGAAGGAAATTGCGGACCAGAGGTCCGACAATACTGCGCGGTTTCATACCCCGCAATTTATGTGGTGGTAAAAAATTTGCCCTGAAAGGCGGGGTATTACACTCGCGCTTTCCAATAAACGTGCCTAATTGGTAATTACAGACAAATGCGTTTTGAAAGGCGCTTGATGTAAACCTAATAACATGCGGAGGGAAATGTGATAACAAAACAACAGATTATTGAGATTTTTGAGAACGCTGCCCGGGAAATTATCAATGCAAAAGACGAACTTACCGCGATTGACGCCAAATTCGGCGATGCGGATCATGGGATAACGATGGAAAAGATAGGAAACGCGATTATTTCTGCTTTAAACAAACACAAAAACGATGCATTTTCAGGCATTAAAACGCTTTTTGAGGACTGCGCAGATGAAATAATGAAAATTAACGGCGGTTCTGCGGTTCCGCTCTGGAATACCTTTTTTGAAGGATTTAAAAACGGGGTGACCGACACGCAGGAAGTGTCTGTTGAAGATTTTAAAAAAATGTTCCAAAGCGCCCTTAATGAAATGGGCGGAATAACAAAGGCAAGAGTCGGCGACAAAACAATGATGGACGCGCTTATTCCCGCAGTAGAGGCGATTACCGCGAGTACAGCCAGTGACCTTGCGGGCATAACAAAAGAAGGAGCTAATGCCGCAAAAAAAGGCGCTCAAGACAGCGCGGACATGGTTTCCAAATTTGGGCGTGCAAAAAGTTATAAGGAACAAACAATTGGCACTCCCGATGCGGGGGCAATGTCAGTGATGTATTTTTTTACCGGGCTATCAGGTTGAGGCAGCGAACTCAATCTCAAAATAAATATTCCAGGAGGGAATAATATGGCTATGAAGAAATTCATTAATGATCCGGCGACTCTGACCAAAGAGCTGCTGGAAGGGATGGTACTTGCCAACAGTGACATCGTTGAACTGGTAAACGGCAATCTCGTGGTAAGCAAAACACTCAAGGATGCGAATCGTGTTACCGTCGTTACACTGGGTGGAACGGGGCATGAACCAGCGATTAGCGGTTTTGTGGGGGATGGTATGCTCGATATTTCCGTTGCGGGAGATGTTTTTGCGGCGCCCAATCCCCAGGTAGTCATCGACGCGATAAAATTGGCGGATAAAGGACACGGCGTCCTGCTTCTTGTTTTAAATCATGCCGGTGATATGCTTACAGGCAATATGGTGATGAAACAGGTTGAAAAAGAAGGACTCAATGTCAGGAAAGTTGTTACCCAGGAAGATATATCAAACGCGCCACGTTCAAACAGCGATGACAGGCGCGGGCTTGCCGGTGCAATTCCGCTTTATCACATCGCTGCCGTAGCTGCCAAAGAGGGAAAAACACTTGATGAAGTGGCCGCAATCGCGCAGAAATACGCCGACAACATGGCGACAATCGCGGTAGCCGCACGTTGCGCAACGCACCCCGCGACAGGCGCGTCGTTCGGGGATCTTGGCGAGGTCGATATGGAAATCGGTATGGGGCAGCACGGCGAAGGTGGCGGCGGCAGGCAGCCACTCAAAACAGCCAAAGAAACCATCGAGATCATGGCAAACGCCCTGGTAAAAGATATTCCTCTTAAAAGCGGAGACAAGGCTTTTGTTATGATAAACGGTTCGGGTGCGACAACGCTGATGGAACAGTTCATTCTTTACAAAGACTGCGTCCATTATCTCGAAGGCTTGGGTATAAAAGTCGTGGCAAATATGGTCGGGGAAATTCTTACCGTACAGGAACAGGCAGGCTTCCAGCTGAACTTGGCAAAGTGGGATGATGAAGTCCTTGCGCGGTGGAATACTCCCGCGTACACGATAGCGTTCAGGCGGAAATAACCATGGCGGACGCACAGGGAAACAAGAAAGCAAAGGACTATCATATCGAAACACCGCCAGTACAGCAGGGTTTTTTTGTGAAAGGGGCGGGCAACGGTGACTGGGGACTTAAAAATCGCTTGTCAAAGATATTTAATCCCGATACGGGAAATACCGTAATGCTCGCTTTTGATCATGGCTATATCATGGGGCCTACATCCGGACTTGAGCGGCTTGATATCGAAATTCCCAAACTCAACCCTTACGTCGATGTTCTTATGGGAACGCGCGGCGCGATACGGACGTCAATTGATCCTGCTTCAAGCAAGCCTATTTGTCTGCGGGGTACACATGATGACAGCGTGCTGAAAGATGATATGACGCTTGGATCGGGCTTGGGACTTGGCATTGAGGAAATTATCCGTATAAACGCCCAGATGTTCGCCATTCAGACCTTTATCGGAAGTGATGGAGAACGCGATTCGCTTGAAGTGCTGTGCCGGGCGGTCGATTCGGGATGTCGATACGGTATCCCCATTCTTGCGGTAGTGGCGGTCGGAAAGCAAATGGCGCGGACAACGGAATTTTTCTTGTTGGCGACGCGGCTTCTCGCCGAACATGGCGCACACGCGATAAAAACGTACTACTGCGACGACTTTGAGAAAGTCGCCGCAGCATGTCCTGTTCCCCTGATTGTCGCCGGCGGGAAAAAACTGCCCGAAAACGAAGCGCTTTCCATGGTGTACAAATCAATTCAATCGGGGGCGCGCGGCGTTGATATGGGACGAAATATTTTTCAGAGCATATCGCCTGTCGCCATGTGTAAAGCTATCCGTAAAATTGTCCACGAAGGAATTACGGATAAGGAAGCATACGAATTTTTTATGGAGGAGAATAAATGAAGAAGGGAAATGCAGTAACTTATTTAGGCGGACCTCTTATTATCGCAATTCTTGCCGCGATAATGCAGGCATTTGACCAGTTGCTCGCGGCAAACACTGTTGTGAAACAACTGCTGCCGGGCGGGGGTTCATGGATTGCGTTTCAGGCATGGGCCGTATATTTCCTGGGTGGCTGTACGGTAAAGGGCGGCGTTAGGGGATTTATCAGCTATGTAGCCGGTATTCTGGCGTCTATCATCATAATGATGGGCGGCGGTTCATTGGGCGGGTTTTGGGGAGTCCCTATTGTTATCCTTATTGTCGTGATTTTTTGCATCAGCCTTGAAAAGTTTGATTGGACCAGTTATGTCCCCGCCTTATTTGTTGGTGCAGGCGCGTATTTCGGCATAATGGGCTATATAGCAGGTTCCGCCGAGGGTGTTCTCAAAGGGAACTTCTGGGCCTACGCCGGCATAGAATTGTTCTACTGCCTGTTCGGTCTGGTCTGGGGTTGGCTTACCATTAAGATTCGCGGAGCTTACGACGCGAAATTTAACCCGCCAGCGGCTTAACCGCTGTCTGTGTCTGTCATCGAAGTTCCTGCACAGAACTGCGAAATAACCCAATGACAGACATTATTATTTATCAGGAGAGGAGTTATGTCTGCAAAATATATGCACGTTGGTATACCGGTGACGAATAAAAAACCGAATATGGTTTACAACGAAGGCGCGAAATTCTGGATGAGCAAGAGTGTCGATGATTACGATTACAAAATCGAATATCTGAAATTTGAAGAAGGCACTATCTTCCCAGAAATTTTGCACAAAAATCCTCATGTCGCCTATCAGGTTGACGATATGACAAAGTATCTCGAAGAAGCGGACCGCATAGTCGTTGAGCCGATGGAGGTCGGTCCAAATATCCGTATAGCGTTCATCGTCAAAGATGAGACGATATTTGAACTCTACGAGGATAAGAATTAAGTCAATGATAGCCGACGCGATCCAGTACGCGGTAGATGTGGCAACAGGCGCCAAAAACGATTCTTTCCATAACGCCGGCCAGCCGCTGACAGTGGTTATCCCCTCCGCGCTGATCGACAAGTCGAACGTGGACCAGTACTACAATCCCGATTCCT
>JAISAF010000292.1 GCA_031266855.1 Spirochaetales bacterium | reverse complement strand
TATTATACTTGCCGAAGAGGGCAAAGAAATAGAATTTTAATTATGGGAAGCGTAAAAAACTTTCGGTTTATTAATGGCAATGGCGCATTTTTTTTGCCCGAAGACGGACAAAAAAAACCGGGCTTTCCGCTCCAATCTTTTTGCCTGCGGCAAAAAGGATTTCCGCTGCAATCCCATTGCGCGTCCGGAACCCGCCCGCGAAATTGCCGCCGGCAATTTCGCGGACACATAATTGCCAGCGGCAATTATGCGCCCATAACCCAGCGTCAATTTTGCTCCTGCCCCGGCAAACGCACGCGGGAGCGTGTTTTTGCTAACAAGGCTTCCGGGCAAGAGGCCCTAAAAAGCCATGTATATACCGGTACAGGTTATTGGCCGATAAAATTGCCCATAACGGATTTCCGCTACGGAAATCCTGATCCGTCCCCGGCCCGCCCTTTTCACGGTTCCGGCCGCCGCCGCATAGCGGCTAACCAGAACCGTACCGGTAGGCCCGCAAAACCGCTACGCGGTTTTGCGGATGTTCTTTCAACAAAACGGCCTTCCGGCCGCCGCCGCCCGGCGCCGGGCCGCTTCGCGCGGCATGATTCTGTATATCCGCATGGCGGAAGTACCTGCCAGTGTCCCGGACGCGCGGCGGCGGTCACTGGAAAGTTTTTAGGGCTTCCCGTATGATACTCGAAAAGGACGAGTGTATCGCCTTGTATATTTTTCTAAAGACCCGGGAGGGGGAGTTGCCGTCTGTGCTTGAAAAACTTATGGAACGCTGTAAAGAGTGCGCCTATGATCATTTGTCTGCCCTGGAACTGGAAAAGCTTTTGAAAGAGGCCGGTGTTTCCGGGTGCGGCGAATGAAAGCCCGCCTGTGCCTCATTGTGTTTTGCTGTGCGGGAATCGCGGGTCTGTGCGCGGACTATAATCCGCCATCAGGCGGGGAAGAGCTTTACGATCTTCTGTCTCCCCTGTTTCTCGCCGGAGGCCCCAGCGCCGTTTCCTGGGACTCGCCGCTCGCGGGTGCCCTGAATCCGGCGGCCGGTGGTTTTAATCAGCGCACGAGCCTGGAAACCAGTTATTTCGCCCTTGCGGATTTCGGGGACGACGGCTGGGAAGGTCATGTAATAAACCTGGGGGCTGATTATCCTACCAGGTACGGCGTAGTAACGGGCAGTCTGCAATATATCAGTTCCACTCTTGACGATATGTATCTGGGGCAGGCGGGAACCTTCAACGCTTCTTTTTCAAAGGATATTTACTCAGATCTTCTTGTCGGGGCGGGCGCGCATTTCACCGGCGGTTCGGCTGGCAGGGCGGGGTCTTCGGACTTTGGGGCCGCGGCTGATTTTGGTTTTATTCACATTCCCGCTGATTTTTTCGGTTTGCGGGATTTCCGCTGGGGCGCGGTACTGCGCAACGTGGGTAAGTGGTACGCCCCCGTGGATGGAAGATCCGGATTCCCTTCTCCTTTTACTCCTGTTCTTGGCGCGGGGTTCACCGCTTTTCAGGGCGGCGGCGTTTGTCTTGATCTAAGGGGCGACCTTTCCTTTCCCGCTATGCAGAATATCCGCGCCCTTATCGGCGCCGGACTTACCTTGCAGGACCGTGTTTCGATTAATGTTTCCACCCGCTTTGACCTTCGCCAAAGGCTTGACGATAAACTCGCTTCCCGCGGGATGTTTCCTTCGGTTGGAATAATGGCTGTTTTCAACATTGACCTGGAAACTGGTATTCCGGCGGCGGCTGGAATTATCCGCGAAAACGAATGGGAACACAGCGATATACAGGTGCATGCCGCCGCCGGGCCGCTGCATGAGGGCATCTGGGCAATGGGAGCCGGGGCTCGGGTGAATCTGGGTATTTTGGACGAGGCCCCGCCTGATGTGAGGATTGATTATCCTGGGATGGCGTATATATCGCCGAATATGGATGGCGTGGCTGACGCGCTGGAGATTCCCCTTTCGATTACCGACGCGCGCTATGTCAGGGAATACCGTCTGGTAATTGAGGACGCGGCTGGTAATCCGGTGCGGGTTATTGAGAATAAGGAGAAGCGGCCGGAGAATGAAACTCTGGGTACCATCGTGGACAGGTTTCTTGCGGAGAAAAAGGGTATAGACATTCCCGCCGTTCTGCGCTGGGACGGGATAAGCGATTCGGGTTCGCGGGCCGCCGACGGAAGCTATACCTTTCACCTTGAGGCTGCCGACGATAATGGAAACAGGGCCATCACCGAAAAGTATGGGTTCATTATTGATACACTGCCGCCGCAGGTTACTATACAGCCGGTACTTGGTTCGGATTTAATTTTTTCTCCCAACGGCGATGGCAATAAAGATGTTCTTGTTATCTCCCAGACGGGTTCCGCCGAAGACCTGTGGGAGGCGTTTATTCTGGATGCCGCCGCCCGTCCCGTGCGCGGTTTTAGCTGGAAAGATTCGGCTCCCCAGGAAGCAGTCTGGGATGGAAAGGACGATGCGGGGATGCTTCTTCCTGACGGGGTCTACTCATATATCATAGCTTCCACCGACCGGGCTGGTAATACAAGCAAACAGAGTTTAAGCAATATCATTATTAATACCGAAGCTACCCCGATTAATCTGAGGATCGACACGTCGTATTTTTCGCCGAACGGGGACGGCGTTCTGGATACCCTTACTCTGCGGCCGCTTATTCCTGTAACCTCCGGCCTGGAACAGTGGGAGCTTACGGTTTACGATGATGCGGCGGCTGCCGTGCGCCGCTATTCGGGTTTCGCGAACGCTCCGCTTCCTGTTGTTTTTGACGGCAGGGCGGAAGACGGCGCGCCGCTTCCCGAAGGCGCGTATCACGCCAGCCTTATGGTTGTTTACCGGAACGGGAACCGCCCCCGCGCCGAGTCTCCTGTTTTCTTTATTGACCTGCACAAGCCGGAAGCGAATGTGTGGTCTGATCTTACGGTTTTCTCTCCTAACGGGGATGGCAACAGGGATACAATCGAAATCTATCAGGAATCTTCCTACGAGGAAATATGGACAGGGCGCATCCTCGGCGCATCGGGAACCAGTGTGCGTGTCTATACCTGGCAGGGTCAGGTTGACCGGAGTTTTATCTGGAACGGTTCTGATGGGCTGGGGAAACTGGTTCCCGACGGCTCCTATACCTATCAGCTTGAGAGTACCGACCGCGCGGGGAATACCGGAGTTTCCAATGTTTTAAATTTCTCGATTAATACCGAAGAGACGCCGGTTATTCTTTCCGCGGATTTGACGGCGTTTTCTCCCAACAGGGACGGGGTAAAGGATACTGTCCGCTTTACTCCTGTGTATAAAGTTACCGAAGGCATTGAGGCTTCGGTTTTTACCATCCGCGGCGCCGCGGACTCCCAGGAAGTCCTGACCCACCAGATACGCGGAAAACTTGAGGGGTATACCTGGGACGGACGCACACAGGCCGGGCGCACCGCTCCAGAGGGAAACTATGTCGCCGGGCTTATTGTGTATTATCAGAACGGGAATCAGTCGGCTTCAAAAACAGGTCTTATTGAACTGGATATAATGGCTCCCGATATCAGCGTATCCGCCGATACCGCAATTTTCTCCCCGGATGGCGATGGTTTGAAGGACACGGTAAACTTTACGCAGGTTTCCTCCCTTGAACCCCTGTGGGAGGGGAAGATCGTGAATGCGGAGAACACCGCGGTGAAAAGTTTTTTCTGGAAAGGCCGTGTGGAAAACTTTGCCTGGGATGGTAGCGACGACATCGGCAACAAAGCGCCTGACGGTGTATACAGTTATATTATAAGCGCCGAAGACAGGGCGGGAAACAGGACACAGAAGGCCCTGCGGGACATCCGTGTTGACAGGCGGCCCGTTACCGCTTTTGTTACTGTGAGCGAAACAGGTTTTTCCCCAAACGGCGATGGTTTTAAGGATACGGCCGGTTTTGCCGCTTACCTGAACCTTGCCGACGGACTGGAAACATGGCGGCTGGATATTGAAGACTCGAAGGGGATAGTCAGGAAGACCTTTTCGGGCGGGGACTTCACTTCGCCTATGACGTTCATCTGGGACGGCAGGGCGGACGATGGGCGTGTCTACGAAGACACCTACACCGCCCGCTTTTCCGCGGTCTACGCGAAAGGAAACAGGCCGCGGGTGTCTTCGACGCCCTTCCTGCTTGATATTACGGCGCCGGAAGCGGAGATCCGCCTCGCGCCAGTACCGTTCTCGCCGGATAACGATGGCATTGACGATGAGCTTACGATAAACTTTTCGGTTCGGGACGCAAGCCCTATAGACGCCTGGGACTTTGTCATAAACGACAGGACGGGGAAGATGTTCAACAGGTTTTCAGGAAAGGGTATGCCCGCGCCTTCCAGTATATGGGATGGCCGTTCATCCACAGGGGAGCTTGTGCTGGCGGCGGAGGATTATCCCTTTGTTTTTACGGTTTCTGACATCCTGGGAAACAGCCGGCAGGTTCAGGGTGTGATACCTGTCGATATTCTTGTTATCCGTGACGGCGACAGGCTGAAAATACGGATTTCCAATATTAACTTCGCGCCGAACAGCCCGGAGGTGATTCTGGATTCTTCGGAGACAGGCCGGAAAAACCTGAGTATTCTTACCCGGCTTGTGGAAGTCCTGACGAAGTATTCGGCCTATCAGGTTATTATTGAAGGCCACGCGAACAACATTTCAGGAAGCGCTCGGGAGGAAAAAGAGGAACTCCAGCCGCTGTCCCTTGCCCGTGCGCGGGAAGTCAGGAATGCCCTTGTTTCCCTTGATCTGCCGGCCCGCAGAATTACCGCGACAGGCAGGGGTGGAGAGGAAATGATTTTTCCTTTCAGCGACAGGGATAACAACTGGAAAAACCGCCGGGTTGAGTTTATTCTTGTGAAGTGAAGATGAGGACTATGAAAAAAGTTTTGAGGATTTTGGTTGTTTTCTGTGTTTGCGTTCTCATTTCCGTGGGCGCCGCCGCCGCTGTGATGCTGTACCTTGATTCGCCTGTGGAGACATCCGGCGGGGACGCTGTTCCTTTTACTATCCGGCAGGGGGAATCTCTTGCTTCCGTCGCGTGGCGGCTACAGGAGGAAAGGCTCATTCAGTCTTCGACGTTTCTTGTGACCTACAGCAAGCTGCGTAATTCCGAAACCCTTTTTCAGCGGGGATCCTACCTTGTTCCCCGCGGGAAAACAACGCGGGAGCTTCATGATTTTTTTATTACAGGTTCCCAGGTTCTTCTGCGCGTAACGGTTCCCGAAGGCTGGACGCTCTCGCGCATGGCTGTTCTTCTGGAAGAAACAAGGATATGCGCCAGGGATGATTTTCTTGCGGCGGCGGGGGATCCCCGGCTTTTAGAGTCCCTGGGTATTCCGGCGGACTCCGCCATTGGCTATCTTTTTCCCGACACTTACCTTTTTCCGGAAGATTTTCCGGCGGACAGGGTTGTGGCGGAAATGGCGGATAATTTCCGCCGGAAAATAGCTGAAATCAATCCAGCCTATGAAACGCTGGATTCTTCCGCTTTGCATGAACGTATAACCCTCGCCTCCATTATCGAAAGGGAATACCGCGACCCCGCCGAAGCGCCGCTTATGGCATCGGTATTTTATAACCGCCTGGGAATCAGGATGGCGCTGGGTTCCTGCGCTACTGTGGAGTATATTATTACTGAAATCCTGAAAAAACCGCATCCTGAGTTTCTGACCTACGCGGATTTGGAAATATCCTCGCCATATAACACGTATCAGCGCCCTGGGCTTCCGCCGGGGCCTATTTCCAATCCTGGCGTGACGGCTTTGAAGGCCGCCTTTTTTCCCGCGCAGACAGACTACTGGTATTTTGTGCTCAAAGACCCCCAGGCGGGTACGCACTTTTTTTCGAAAAATTTGCAGGAACACAATACAGCGAAAGTTGTTTATTTAAAGAAAGTTTCGTAGAACGGGAGGCTAAAGCGGGATTTGAAAATTCCAGATGATGTCCTGCAACAGATAGTCGCCAGGGCGGATATACTGAGTATTATCGGAAATTATACAACTCTTACAGAAAAGGGCGGGAGGTATTGGGGTCTGTGCCCCTTTCACACCGAGAAAACCCCTTCGTTTTCCGTTCAGCCGGATAAGGGCTTTTTTTACTGTTTCGGCTGCCACAAGGGCGGGAGTATTTTCACTTTTCTCATGGAAGTGGAAAAGCTGAGTTTTGTGGAGGCTGTGGAAACCCTGGGCCGCCAGGTGGGGGTGGAGGTAAGCCGCGGGCCGGGAGATTCCGGTGAGGAAACCCGCAGGCACGAGGCTCTTCTGGAGCTTTTCCGCAGGGTTACAGGTTCCTTTCATTACCTTTTTACCAAAACACAGGCAGGAGGGGCCGCGCTGGCCTACCTTACAGGCCGCGGCATAAGCCGCGAAACAATAGACGCCTTCCAGATAGGGTACGCCCCCGCCGATCCCTTCTGGCTTGAAGGTTTCTTGAAAAAACACGGCTATTCCGGGGATTTCCTTGCTTCATCGGGGCTTTTACGATCCGGGAAAACGGGCCGCAACTGGGCGTTTTTTTCGCACCGCGTAATTTTCCCGATTTTCTCCGCGAAAGGGGATATTATTGCCTTTGGGGGCCGTATCCTGGAAGGCGACGGCCCGAAATACCTGAATTCCTCCGAATCGCCTGTTTTCAAGAAAGGAACCAACCTGTACGGCTTTTTTCAGGCAAAGGATGCCATTCGCAGGGAGAAGACGGCGATCATTGTGGAAGGCTACATGGATGTCATAGCCCTGCATCAGGCGGGCCTGAAAACCGCCGTGGCGCCTCTGGGAACGGCGTTTACCGCCGACCAGGCGCGGTTTTTGCGGCGTTTTGCCGATAAACTCATTTTTTTCTTTGACGGAGACGCGGCGGGCCGGAAGGCGGCGCTAAGAAGCGCGGAAATCTGCGAGGCTTTTGAGTTTACGCTCTATGCAGCCGCTCTTCCCAGCGACAAAGATCCCGCGGATTTTGTGCAGGAAAATCGCGTGGAAGAGTTGCAAAATCTTCTAAAATGTCCTAAAACTATAATTGAGTATTTATTGGAAAATTATTTTGAAGGCGCTTCCTCTGCCGGAAGCGTTCTACAGGCTATTTTTCCTTATATACGGAGTATTGTTTCGGCTGTACGCCGCGAGGAAGCGCTGACAAGACTTGCCCGGGAATTTGATGAGATCGATATTTCTGTGATCAGGGCTGATTTTCGGCGTTTTATGGACGGAAACCGGAAAAAGGAGATAGAGACATCGGAATCGGAAAAGAAGCAATCATCCATGTCAATGACACCGGAACTTCTTTTGATAATCGCATCCATAGACAATAAAGATGATTTCTCATATATACGGTCCCGCCTTTCTCTGGATGATTTTACCCAGGCGGAAAGCCGGGATGTTTTTATCACTCTCGAAGATATGTATAGGGGTGAAAGCGGGAAAGGTGATGATTTTCCGAAAGACGCCGCGGAAGGGAAGGGTACTTTCCTCCGCGAAAGCGGGAACTGGAACCGTGATGCGCTCGTGGAGGGGATAGAAAACAAAACTTTGAGAGAGTTTATTATTGAAAAACTGTACTCCGGGGAGTTGTCAGAGAATAGAAAAAAGATGATTCAGGATGCCATACACGGCATACGCAGACGGAATTTTGAAAAAAAGCAAAGAGATGTGGAAAGATCTCTGCGGCGGCTTGCCCCCGGGAATAACGGAAATGAAGCGCTTATAGCGGAACTGCTGGAAGAGAAAATGTATCTTGACGGTGAACTGGAAAAGCTGAGGAAGATGGGGAATGAGTGAGTTACACAACGATCCTGCTGTGGAAAAATTACTTGAATACGCGAAAACTAAAAAAGCGGTAAGCTTTGATGAGGTCGCGGAATATCTGCCGGGTATTATCGTCAATCCCGACAAGATTGAGGAAATTATAAAACTCCTCTCAAAGAACAATATCAAAATCGAAGGCGAAGATGTGCGCATGGACGATGACGAGGAAGAGGTCATCGAAAAGACCGCTGACAAGCGCAAAAAACTTGTTTTCAATGACAAGGAAACCGCTATCGATGATCCCATACGTCTGTATCTGAGGGAAATCGGCAAGGAAAATCTTTTAACCGCGGAACAGGAAGTGGAATTGTCCAAAAAGATGGAGGAAGGCGAGAATATCATCAAGAGTGTCATTAAACATTCGGGAATGCTTATTCCAGAGTTTTATTATCTGGCTCAGAGGGCTTTTTCCAAAAAAGATCCGCGGGAAATGAATCTGTCGAAAAAGGAAATTTCCGAATACCTTGCCGAGCGCCGCCGGCTTATCCAGTGCTATCGGGAACCGCTGCGGGAAATCATTCCCGATTTACGGCTTTATATCGAAACCAAGCGGAAACTCATTGCCCACGGTTCGAGCATTTTCGATGACGGCGAGCTGGCGCCGAAAAGAGTCCCGCTTCTGAAAAAGTTTGATTCGATTGAGGTACAGCAGGAGGAGATTTTTCAGTTTTCCGAAAAATTCCTTACTGCCTCGAAAAAGATAAAAAAATATAAACGCGAACAGGAAAAGATCGAAAAACGTCTGCGGGTGTCGAATCTCCGCGATCTGCGCAGTCTGGGCCGGGGGCTTACGCTTACGGACAAGCGTATTAAAATCGAGGAGGAACTCGGCCTTTCCGCCGATGAAATCAAAGAGGAAATCCGCCAGATTCAGATAACCGAAAAAAAGCTGAAAGGGCTCGAAGTCGAGTTTGAGGATACCATCGTTAATATCCAGAAACTGGCAAAGGAAATCCTGCACGGCAAAAGCATGATGCAGACCGCGAAAGACAGGCTTATCAAGGCGAATCTGCGTCTTGTCGTAAGCATCGCGAAAAAGTATACGAACCGCGGGCTGCATTTTTTTGATCTTGTACAGGAGGGAAATATCGGTCTTATCAAGGCTGTGGAAAAGTTCGAATACCGCAAGGGCTATAAGTTTTCCACATACGCGACATGGTGGATACGCCAGGCTATTACCCGTTCCATTTCCGACCAGGCCAGGACAATCCGCGTTCCTGTTCACATGATCGAACAAATCAACAAGGTGGTACGCGAATCGCGTCAGCTTTTGCAGGTTCTGGGGCGCGAACCCACAGATGACGAGATAGCCGGAAGGCTCGGCTGGTCTGTGGGAAGGGTCAAGTCGGTCAAGAATGTGGCGCGCGAACCCATTTCCCTGGAGACGCCTATCGGCGAAGAGGAGGATTCTCTTCTAGGGGATTTTATCGAGGACAAGGATGTGGAGAATCCCTCAAGCCAGACGGCTTTTACCCTGCTTCAGGAACAACTGCGGGATGTGCTTTCCACCCTGCCGCCACGCGAGCAGGAAGTCCTGAAAATGCGCTTCGGCCTGGAGGATGGATACTCCTTGACCTTGGAAGAGGTTGGATTGTATTTTAATGTTACCAGGGAACGAATCCGGCAGATAGAGGCCAAGGCGCTGCGGCGGCTCAGGCATCCCCGTAGAAGCCGCCGGCTTAAGGATTATCTGGATCACTAAAAAATTTGAAAAAACAAGAGGACCCGCATGATTTATGAAGATTTGATTGAAAAACTGAAAAACCTTCAAAACATCCTTTCACGGAAATTTGAAATTGAGGCGGAAATTCACGACATCCCCAAAAGCCTTGCTACAAAAACCGAACTCGTGAACAGGCTGGGGAAGGGCTATGTCGATAAGAATGATGACTCCGAGCAGAAAAAGCTGCATATAAAAAATTTGAAAGAAAAGATGAGGGAAGCCGAGGAAGAGCGCGAGAGACTGGAAGGGCAAATGGATGCCATACGGACGCAGCGTGAATACGAGGCATTGGACAAGGAGATTCGGGACGCGTCGGAAAAAGAGCTTCAGTTCCGTAAGGAATTGCAGAAGGCGGAGAAGGAACTGGAGGAGCTGAGCATCGCCCTTGAGAAAGAGGAATCCCTTATCAAAGAGCAGGAGGAGGAACTGGAGCAGGAGCGGGCAAAAATCAAGACCGAAATTGATTCCAGAAAAAAACAGCTTTCCCAGATTGAGAAGGATGAGGCCCAGATCAGCGACGGTCTTGATTCGGATATTCTTTTCAAGTTTGAAAGGATCATCCGCAATAAATCCGGTTCGGGTATCGTTCCCCTGAAACGGGGCGTATGTTCCGGCTGTCACATGATTCTTCCCATGCAGTTTGTAAACGACGTGCGTCTTTTAAGCAGCATGGATCGCCAGATTGAAGGCAGTGAACTTAAATCCTGTCCCTACTGTAGCCGTGTTCTGTTCTTCCAGGAAGACGGCGAGGATGTGTTTTATCAGGAGCCTTCCGAAAATATTTTCGATATGGACGATATCGAAGACGATGGGGACGGGGATGAAGACTACGACGATGAGGATGTAGACGACGAGGAAGGGGACGGAGACTCCGAGACTGAGGATGCCGCGGAGGAAGAGGAAGAAGAGGAAGTTTAAGTAATTTTAGGGCAGGCCAGGCCGCCGCTTTCCCCGGCATCGCGGGAAAGAGGAAAGTCCGGGCTCCGAAGAGCGCGGTACCGGGTAACGCCCGGACGCGGGGAAAGGGCGAAAGCCTTTTTCCCCGCGATAGACAGTGCCACAGAAAATATACCGCCCGTCTGCCGATTGGCAGGCGGGTAAGGGTGAAAAGGCGGTGTAAGAGACCTCCGCCTCCTTCGGCAACGGGGAGGGCAGGGCAAACCTTACCGGGAGCAAAGTCAAAAAGCGGGAATGGGCTGCTCGGCCCGTTTTTTCCCGCGGGTAGACTGCTTTGAGGGATTCCTGCGCGAGTGGCGATCCCCAGATAGATGGCGGCCCGGGGACACCTCCTTCCGGGGGGTGTCCTGGACAGAACCCGGCTTACCGGCCTGCCCTTTTTTATTGAACTTCTCCGATCACTGTCAACAAGTTAAGAGAATATGTGCGCATTTTTGGCGCTCCGCGCCAAAAACCGGGCTTTCCGCTCCAATCTTTTGGCTGCGTCAAAAGGATTTCCGCTACAATCCCTTGCGCGCCCAGGGGCTTTCAAGATATTGAACAGGCTCTATTAAGGATGTATTATGAAACCGTGGAGTAAACTTCAAAGGTATTTATATAAAATCATAGATGAAACAATAGATTTTCAAATTCATTGTGCCGCATACCGGATGAACAGCCAATATGGCAGTACAAATTTACCGCGTTACTGGATAACATTGGGAAAAGAAACCTTATGGGATTATCCTAAAGATTTTGTCAAAGAATATGGAACAGCAAATTATTCTGATAAGGAATTACATGCTTATCCCTATAGTTCAGATGTGCCGGATATATCAGCTTTATTAAGGGAATATATTGAAACACCAAAGGAAATAATTTATGAAAAACATTTTGAATATGACAAATGGGGCTTGGTAAATATACTGAAATCGGCCGATAAAAGAATCGGAAAAAGAAGATTGATTGAATTAAAAAGTAAAACACATAATATCGCCGCGCATAAAATAATTGAAGAACGTTTGAAAGATAATGGGAATAAAATTTGAAAGGGTTAAGATATTTTTTAAAGGAAAATAATATACCGGAAAATGATGAATTATATTTTGCTTATAGCTCTACATTAAGAATATCCGGGGATATAAATAATTCCAACGAAATATCTGAAATTTTAGAATTGACGCCAACTCATTTTCATAGAAAAGGAGAAAAACGTACTGAAAAAAGCCGACCCTATAAAATGGGTTTATGGGGCTATTCTCCTGATATTCCAGAAGAGAAACCGCTTGAAGAACATATTAATGCTCTATGGGATTCACTCAAACATAAAAAGGCTGAAATATTAAAATTAAAGGAAAAATATGAGATTGATATTTTCAATGGATATAGAAGTAATTCCGATACTGCCGGTTTTGAAGTTCCGTATTCTTGTTTGGAAATGTTTATTGAATTAAAAATTTCATTTGGTGTATCGATAATTATTACATAAAATAATTTATGAAGGCCTGCTAAAAATTTTTTAGTGCTGGTAGTACGCACAAAATTACCGCCCCCAAAATCGCGAAGCGCTTTTGGGGGCGGGCGCTGGTGCGCGCGCCAGGGAGTGGAGCGGAAAGCCCGCAGGAAGCGCGTGGGCGCTTCCGAGGACTTGCAGCGGAAAGCCCGGCCCCGGCGCGAAGCGCCGGGGAGGCGCCCAAAATATGGGGATACAGATTCCTCCTTGCGTTTAGGCGCGGCTTGCCCTCTTCCATTTTTTATTTTTCTCATGTAGGATACATAAAAAGGAGTATCGTGTGTTTTCGCAAAAGGTGGTAGACAATCTGAGGAACTCATCGGCTATCCG
>JAISAF010000286.1 GCA_031266855.1 Spirochaetales bacterium | reverse complement strand
CGGGCGATGTGCAGAGGATGATGGACGAACTGGCGGCGCTGCGTTCTGCTGCCGGCTATACCGGCCCCTGTATTGTAAAGCTGGGCGCGGGAACCTACCTGCCCGAATATGAGCCTATGGTTCCGGCGGCGGCGGGGGATTCTTTCGACAGGAACCCGCCGGTGGATTCCAGGGACGCGGCCTTTATCCTGCGTCCGGGGGTGCAGGTATGGGGCGGTCACAATGCGTCACCAACGGACGGCGATACCTCCCGGAATCCCGCCGCAAATATTACCACCCTGAGCGGGGATCTTGATAGCGATGATGCGGGCAGCATTTTTATAGATAACGCCTATCATGTGGTTCTGGCGGTAAACATTCCGGCTAATGACGGAACTGTCCTGGACGGCCTTACCATCAGCGGGGGCTGCGCCGATGATGGCGGTAGCAGCTTTATTACAGTGGACAGCGCTTCAATTTACCGAAGTATTGGTGGAGGTATGTTCAACTGGAACTCCTCGCTGACGTTGGTTAATGTGAACATCTCCGGCAATACCGCAAGCGGCAACGGCGGTGGCATATACAACAACAGTTCCCCGCTGGTACTGGTCAACGCGGTCATCTCCGGCAATACCACCGATACCGGAGGTGGCGGCATGTACAACATCAATTCTTCGCCGACCATAGTTAATGTAAACATCTCCGGCAACAGCGCAGGCAACGGAGGTGGCGGCATGTACAACGGCGGCTCCTCGCTGGTACTGATCAATGCGGTCATTTCCGGCAACAGCACAGGCGGCTTCGGCGGCGGCATGTGGAACAGCGGTTCTTCGCCGGAAGTGCGGAACAGCATCATCTGGGGGAACACGGCGCCAACCGGGCCGGGTATTTACAACGGCGGTTCCACGCCTCTTATCAGCTACAGCATCGTTCAGGGCAGTGGCGGCAGCCTTTCCTGGGTTCCCGCTACAGGAACCGACGGCGGCAACAATAAGGACACAGACCCGCTTTTTGTAGGCGGCGGCGATTACCACCTGCAAAGCACCAGCCTGGAAGCCATCGACGCGGGAAATGACGCGCTTTATCCGCTGGACGCCGACGCCGTGGAAGCCCTCCTGGGCCAAACCCTTTCCCCCGAAGCAAAAACCGCCATCAACGCCGCCCTGTCAACCGACCTGGACGGCAGCCCCCGCAAACAGGGCACAATCGACATGGGACCCTACGAGCGGTAGCCTTAAACCACCCCACGCCCATAATTGCCACAGGCAATTATGGGCTGCACGGTGCCAGGCGCTTTTTAAGGCAAGCGTGGTGGCGGCAGCCAACTGGTAATAAAGACGCGCACTCCGCTACGCTCCGCGCATGGTGGCAGACTACGCAATTTTTCCTCAGAAAAATTGCGGCCGCCTGGTTATACGCAACTCATTGCCTTTGGCAATGAGTTGCCCACGGAATTGCCTGTGGCAATTCCGTGGCTTATCACTGAGCTGCCGCCGCGCGAGGGATTGCAGCGGAAAGCCCACAGGATTTGCATTGGCAAATCCGAGGACTTGTAGCGGAAAGCCCGGTTTTTTGCGACGTTAGCCGCAAAAAATGCGCCCAAATTCCGAATTATAAATGAGTTATTGAACAGGCTCTAAGGCAAAGTTTCGTTCTTTCTTTTTTGACTTTCTCGACTTCTCGGTTTTTCTCTTCTTTCCCGCGCCGCCCCGCCTTGATAGACCAGGCGCATCTGCCTATAATCGAAACATGAAAACCGTACTTGTTCTTTATGGCGGCCGTTCGGGCGAACACGAGGTATCGCTGGTTTCAGCCGCTTCGGTAGCGCGCGCTATAGACTCCCGGTGGACTGTCCTTCTTGCGGGCATCGACAAAGAAGGGGTGTGGTATTTTCAGCCGGAGGAAGAACTGCTGCGCATAAAAAAAGACGCTGGCAGCCCTCTTCGTGTTATTAAAGACAGCGGGGAAATCCTTGGCCTTATTCCCGGCAGGGGCATTGCGCGTAAGGGGGAACTTCTGGCTGTTGACGTGGTGTTTCCCGTTCTGCACGGCTCCTTTGGCGAAGACGGTCTTCTTCAGGGACTTCTGGAAAACGCCCGCCTTGCCTATGCCGGGAGCGGCGTATTGGGAAGCGCTCTTTGCATGGATAAGGATAAGGTGAAACAGATATGGAGGGAAAGCGGCCTTCCCGTTGTCTCCTCCTTTACCCTGCGGAAAACGCAGGACGCTGCCGGCTGTGTCGCGGCGGCGGAAAAGGATATGGGCTATCCTCTGTTCGTCAAGCCGTCCCGCACAGGCTCTTCGGTGGGCATTACCAAAGCGCACAGCCGCGCGGAACTGGAAGCGGCCCTGCGCGAAGCCTTCCGTTTCGATACGAAAGTCCTTATCGAAAAAGCCATAAACGCCCGCGAAATCGAATGCAGTGTCGTAGGCAATCACGCCCCGCGCGCCTTTACGCCGGGGGAAATCATTCCCTCCCACGAGTTTTACGACTACGCGGCAAAATACACCGATCCCCAGGGCGCGAGGCTGCTTATTCCCGCGGATTTGGACAGCGCCGTACTGGAAGAGATAAAACGCCTTGCCGTGCGGGCATACGCGGCAGCCGAAGCCGCGGGTCTTGCGCGCGTTGATTTTTTTGTGGAAAAAGGAACGGGAAATATTTTCATTAACGAAATAAACACCATACCTGGTTTTACTCCGATAAGCATGTTTCCGCGTTTATGCGCGCACGACGGGCTTTCCTATCCTGATTTGATAAACGAACTTCTGGAACTGGGAATAAGCCGGTTCAGGGAAACGGAGGAACTTGTCTTTAGTTATACGCCGTAATAAGTCAGGCGCAATTCTCAGTTTAGGCTCATAGCAAAAAAATTACCGTGAAGTCGAAGACGGGCAAGGACGAGGACGGGCAAGGACGAGGAAGTAAAAAAAGGAAGGAAGGAAGGAAAGAGAATAAAGGAAATTATGCAGGATCGGCATTTACTTTTTTCCCTGTATAATAGCGCATTTTTTGCGGACGTAGCCGCAAAAAACCGGGCTTTCCGCTTCAATTCCTCGGATTTGCTTATGCAAATCCTGCGGGATTTCCGCTGCAATGCGCCCGAAGACGGTCGCTTTCCGATAGGTATGGATTGTCGTGGGCGCTATCGCGCCCACGGAATCCCTTGCGCACCCAGGGGTTTTCAAGATATTAAACAGGCTCTTAAAGATCTGCCGCGGCAAGTTTTAGACTTCGCAGGCTTCGCGGTTAAAAAATTCTGCGGGTCAAGTTTAGCCATGCTGCATGGGTATTAAACCCGCTTGACGGAATAAGTCAGGCGCAACTTGCGTCGAAACAATTGACAGGAATATATGTACCGGAGTATAACAATTTAAGGATATTGGAAATGAACGCCGTTATACTGATTTTTCTTATTTCGCTGAACGCGCCCTGTTTTGGCGCGGGGGCGATGCAGAATCAGGCGCATGAACGGTATACGCGTGATATGTCAGAAATAACCCGCTATTATTACCGGGATATATCAGTGCAAAATAACAGAACCCATATCAAGGATTACAACACGGCAACGCGGATAGTATTCACTGAAATAAAAAACGGATTATATATTCTTACACAAAATGATTACAGAATGATATGTTACGATATTAACAATACGCGGCCCGCCGCTTCGGAAATACGATTTATGGAAATAGTAAATATACTTGATTTTGATTACGAAATAAATAATTCAGGTGAAAACATTGAAATACTGACATCCCGGCAAAAGCCGGTATATGACGGGGGTTATATTCATTTTATAAAGGAAAGCATCCGGGCAGTTTTTGAATTTGACGCAAACGCCAGGATAAAATATTATAAGATAATTAATCAAAACGATAACAGAGTGGAAGAAGAATATTCCTTTTACTATAATGCCGCGGATGAATTGCGCGGTATATATTCTGTCAATAATGGCGATTATGTTTTATGTAAATCAATTTATTACGATGGGCAATTACGCTTACTGGAGCGCCCGTTTTTCAACAATTCAGCCGGGACAAATATTGATGAAATAATTATTTTTAATGGGAACACTATGAAATATCATAGCAAAAGATATTTGCGTCCTCCCCATGTTGAAGGCCCGCCGGTCAGTGATGATTTTCTGACTCAGGAGGAAGCATGGTATTCCGTTTTGACCGAATTCAATGCCAAGGGCTTCCGGATCAGGCAAACTCATTATTTTCACTATGGCGCTGAATTGGAATATGAATTTAAGTATTTGCGGTATGATGCTAAAAATAACTGGACTTACTCGCAAACAATTTCAGAGGACAGCCGGACAAAAAACATTAATGAATACAAAAGAGAAATAAAATACAAGGAATAAAGCGGGTTCGGAAACACCACGGTTTCGGGCTAAACGTGACCCGCAATTCGGGAAATGACTATCGCAAAAAAAATTACCGCAAAGTCGAAGACGGGCAAGAGCGAAGAAGCAAAAGAAAGAAGTGAAGAATGAAAAGTTTTTAGGGGTTCGCTGATTTTAATGGATCATTCATGGATTGTATTCGCTGAAAATAGTTTTGAATAACAAAAAAACTAACCCCGCGGCGTAGGCGGAGCCTGCGCCGCGGGGCTTCTTAAAGACTTGTCTTCGACTTTTTCGACTTTGCGGTTAAAGAATTCTGTGGGTCACGGCCCGCGCGGAGTCTACCAGTGTTCGTAGGAAATAATGCGTTCCAAAGCAAGGCGTTCCCGGAAAGAAGGCTCCGTGTGCGCCGCATACCCCAAAAGCAGAAGCATCACTACCCGCATGGAATACGGAACGGTAAGGATCTCCTGAAGCGCCGCCTCGTCGAAGGTTGTAACGACACAGGTTCCCAACCCCTCATGCACAGCCTGAAACATCATCTGGGTGGCGGCGAAACTAATGTCTATTGGATAGGAAAGCTGCCCATTGGGCATACGGTATTCGATATTTGTTGAACAACAGGCGATAATAGCCGGCGCCTGCCCCACGTGTTCCTGCCCAAACGAAGCCTGCTCGAACATCTTCCGTTTCCGCTCGTCCTGAACAATGATAAACCTCCAGGGCTGACGGTTTTTTGCCGAAGGCGCAATCCGGCCCGCCTCCAGAATCCGATCCAGACAGGCAGGATCAATACCACGCTCTTCAAAATGGCGTACCGTTACCCGGTTTACTATTTCAGGAAGTAAATCCATATTGCCGCCATCATATACGAACATTCCGGGTTCTGCAAGCGTCCGGCAGCTCAGGACCCGGCAAAGGAATTTTTACCGCGAAGCCGGAGAAGTCTGTTCAAAATCTTTATAATTATCAGAATTTGGACGCATTTTTTGCGGCTGTGCCGCAAAAAACCGGGCTTTCCGCTTCAATTCCTCGGATTTGCTTATGCAAATCCTGCGGGATTTTCGCTGCAATCCCTTGCGCCGCGCAGCGGCAGCGCAAAATCGCTTCGCGATTTTGCGACCAGCCAAGACGCATGGGCGAGCAGCAAAATTGCATACGCAATTTTGCGACCAGCCCCCCTTGCGCAGCGACAGCTCAGAATAAGGCCCCGGAATTGCCGCTGGCAATTTCCGGGGCAGCTAATTGCCACTGGCAATTAGCTGCTGAGAACCCGGCGGTCGCAATTTTGTTCTGACAAAATTGCGGGGTTTGCCACCAAGCGCAGCGCGTAGCGCTGTGCACGTATTTATCGCCACCGGCTGTCGCACTCAGAGTTTTTCCAGTTTTTGAACAGGCTCTAAGAAGTTCCTCTCCCCCTTCTCTTCCTTATTTAAATTCTCCGGCTTCGCGGTGAATTTTTTTCTTCAAAGTATGTCGCGCGAAGCGCGAAAAGCCCGTGGGGCGCCAGGGATTGAAGCGGAAAGCCCGCAGGAAAGCGCGTCAGCGCTTTCCGAGGACTTGGAGCGGAAAGCCCGGTTTCCGGCGCTCAAGCGCCGGAAAGGCGCACGGAAAGTTTTTAGGGACTCTCCCCCGCGGCTTATTCTCCACGGGGAACCTGCCGATGATGACGATATGAAGAAAATAAGCGTTTTGGGCATGATGTGCGTATTCTGCCTCCTGTGCGGCGTTTGCCTGTACGCGCAGACGGATTCCTCCCCGGAAGCGGGAGTCGAACCTTTTGTTTCCCGTTTGAAGGTGGCGGTGAAAGGATCGCAAATCAAACTTGCCTGGCAGGATTCGCGGGACGCCTCGGCGCGTTATGCGATATACCGTCATACCGCGGAAATTACTCCAGAGAACTTTCGGGCGGCGACATTTGTTGCCAGCGTTCCACGGGGGGAGGAGACGTATATCGACGCGCCGTCGCTCCCCGGTGAATACTTCTACGCTGTTTTGTCGTTTACTTCCGATGGAAAGCCGCATGAGGTTTTTATTCCTTTCCGCAACAAAACAACAGCCGGTATTGTTATCGAACAAACGATGACGGAAGCGGGTCTTGCCGCGCGGATTTCCGCAATCCGCGCCGTGGCGGAGGAAAAGAATATTCGTATTACCTTTACAGCTTCCCGCGCGGATCGCGAGCTTATGCTGTTCAGGAGCACTTCGCCGATCCTCTACCCATCCCAGCTTCTTTCCACCCGCGAGGCGCGCAGGATAAAAAGCTCCGAAACCGGAATTCCTGATTATCCGGTAGCGGGCATTCCCTACTATTACGCCCTCATCGACGCGGAACTTCTGGATTCAGGAAATTCCGAAAGCGTTAAACTGGAACCGGAGGGCAACACAACAGTACAGCCCGCGGAAATTCCGCTGAGCAAAGACAGCCTGGCGCTGGAGATAAAACCGGAAGCCGAAGGGCGATCCATTCCCCTGCCGTATTTTATTCTTGACTCTGGAATATCGGCGGAAGGAACCCTGCGGCTGCCGGCATCGGCTTCCATACCCGACTACCGCGCCCTTTCCCCCACGGCGCACAGGGCCGTCCAGGATGTTCTGCGGCACACAGGCAGCCCCGCCGCCACGCGGATGCCGCTGCCCGCGCTTCTGGAACAGGACAGGACACGGGGATTCGGCAGGGAGGACTATACCCTGCAAACCGTTTTACACAGCGCTTTCGCGGAAAAAAACTGGAAGGAAACGGAACGGCTTCTTAATCATTACCTGGAAATGCCCATCACGGCCAGCGCCCGCGGGCGAGCCCATTTTTACCGGGGACAGGCGCTGTTTTTCCAGCAAAGGTACGAGGAAAGTTTCATGGATTTTCTAATGACACTGGACGGGCACTATAGCGCCGCTCAGCCCTGGATATCAGGAATTCTTGAGACTATGAAGACGCGCGCCCTTCAAGCCGGAGGTTAAGCCGGTTTTCCCAGCTTGCCCCCGGCGCCAGTTTCAGCTTCCAGCGCGGCACAAGACAGGAGGACTGATAAATGGCGTTTTCGCCCCCGCCGGCGGGACAAAGGGTTTCCACCGGCAGGCTCCACACCTGGGCCGGTTCAAGCGTTGAAAAGAAAAGAACGGTATTGTTAGCAATATCCTCAAAAACAAGTTCCGAAACGTTTTTCAGCACCGTTTTTTCAGGACTTACCGGAAGACGGGACTCTTCCTCGCTGCGGAAGATTTTCAGATCATCCGCCTTCTTCGATACAAATGAAAAATTCAGTTCGCAGCCAAACAGAAGTGACAGGTTCTGCGTTCCCGCGTTGGTCATGGTATAGTACAGGTTTATCCCCGAACCCTTAAAAATGAATTTCTTGATAATCCTGACGCGGCCCGCGGTTTCGCCGCAGGACACGTCTCCGGTATATTCCAAAACAAGTTCGCTGCGCTCCCTGTCGCATTTCACAAGCTCGAAAGGCGCCTCGCCAAAAAAGGAAGCGCGGGAAAAGTTCAGGTTTTCAAAATCATCCACGCTCACCGTCTCGTCAAAAAAATGATCGATAAAGGTTTTCCGCGAATAAAAATCCGCGATACTGTTCTCCGCCGTTTCCCGGCTGCGGGCCATAGTATCCAGATAGTTCCAGGACTTGGGCAGGTAATCCAGTTCAAAAAGCCGCGCGCCCAGAGTATGAATATACGCGTTCATCTCGTTTCCCTGGTAGAGATATTCGGTTCTGCGATCCATGTCAAAATCCGCCGTTACGATCGAAGGAATAAAAACGCCCTTCTGCCGGGTAATTTTTTCCGCGCTGATAAGCGCCTGATAGGTTTTTTTGCGCAGCGCGTTGCGGTATATGCCGCCAAAACAGGGCGACGGCCAATAAACGCAGGCCTGCTGCCCCTTCCATAATTCTTCCCGCGCGGATGACTTGCGGTATTTGTCCCCCCGGATCTGGCTTACCAGAATGTTGACGTACTGCATCTTCGCGTACAAGCCGCCGGCCTCCGGGTAACGCACAAGAAAACGGCGGAAAAAACCGCTGCCCGCCGTCATATTCCGCCGGCCGCCTTTCGCGCTTTTCGCGAAGGCGTCATAGGAAGCCCTCTCCTCCAGGCTTAAGGACATACGCATAAGCTCCGTGCGGGAACCACAGGGAAAGTACGCCTTCCGCCGGGGTAAAAACTGGCGCAGAAAACGGCCCGGATGAATCATTTCGAGCCAGTCCGGCGAATCCCGAAAAAGCCGAAACAATTCAGTCAGTTTTTTTTCCTTGTGCCACTTCCTGCTGCCCTCCGCACTGCCACCGAAGCTCTTCCCATCCACAAGAATAACCACAAGTTTTTCCTCGTTCCCCATCCCCACAGAAAGCGCTTTTATTTTCTCAAGAATCTCCCCAGGCTCCATATTCGGAATATCCTGGCCCCAGTCGTCACAAAGAGGAAAAACCACCAGAGTCTTTCCCTGATCCTCGGTAATATACGGCTGAAAACGCTCCGCGGCGCAGATTCCCGCAGCGGCAAAATGATTATCGCTCAGAAACACATACTCCATACCACAGGAACTCAAAACCGAAGCAAGGGAAGGCTCCCATTCAGTCTCACCAATCCAGCCCCCCCGCGGCCGCGAACCATTCTTCTTGCGCAGCCAGGTCGTCAGCTTTTCAAACTGATCAAGACGATCAGCACGCGGAATAAGCGGAAGAACAGGATCATAAAAAGCCCCGCCCAGCATCTCCACCTGCCTGCGCTTCGTTAATTCCTGCAAAACATCAGTAAACTCAGGATGACGGTTGTCCAGCCACGCCAGAAGCGAACCGGAAAAATGAAAAGTACACACCGCCTGCGGAAACTCGTACAAAGCCGCGATAAAAGGCTTGTAATCGCGCTGATACATATCCTCAATTTCAGCGTCCCTCAACCCAATAGGAAGAGAATTAATCGTCCCAAAAATCAGTTTAAGTTTCGTCATGTTTTTTTGCGGCGCGTCTGTCATAGTTACCTATAGGAACAAGCATAGCCCATGTTTGCCCATTTTACCAGTCCCAATCCCGGCGCCACAGGGTAAACGCTCAAAGGATTTTTTCACCCGCCATATCCGGAAACAATATCCAGGCGCATTTTTTGCCCGTGGAAACCACGGGCAAAAAACCGGGCTTTCCGCTCCAAGTCCTCGGATTTGCCCATGCAAATCCTGCGGGCTTTCCGCTGCAATGCGCCCGAAGACGGTCGCTTTCCGATAGGTATGGATTGTCGTGGGCGCTATCGCGCCCCCGGAATCCCTTGCGCGCGCACCAGCGGGTGGCGGCCTGGAACCAGGCCCCGGAATTGCCATCGGCAATTCCGGGGGCGCATAATTGCCGTACGGCAATTATGCGCGGATAACCA
>JAISAF010000212.1 GCA_031266855.1 Spirochaetales bacterium | reverse complement strand
TTACCTTCGCTCGGCGTAGTCTCCAGACTACGCCGTGATAAAAGCAAGGCTCCTGCCTTGCAATTGCCTTACGGCAATTCCGCGTTTAGTGAACGCCAAAAGGTACCAGGTACGTTTTTACGTTTCACGGAATAGCGTTATATTTTAGTATGTGCCACCAAAAAAGGTGCCTGGCACTTTAAAACCGCTCTTTGCGTAAGGAACAGGATCAGGAAACCGGGTTTTACTACTTCGGGGTGCGGTATCCGGATCCGAAAACTTCAATGTGGATTAGCGCTGATGTTGGATATGGTGCAGTCGGACTGTTTGGCGGAGATGTTTTAAAACTCGACGGTTTAACTACGAATATTCAGATAAGTGGAGACTGGGGATCTGTTTCATTTGGCAGTGTTATATTGGGCGATGGTAATCTTTACGATAAGTACCTTTCGCATAAACAAAGACACTTTATGCAATCACTGTTTCTGGGGCCACTATATTGGCTTTTCATAGCGATACCAAGTATTACGAGTGATAGTATGAATGATTACTATGGACATCGAAATCTTTATACAGAAAAATGGGCGGACGCATGGCAAACAAAAAGGTAATATCATTGTTTTTTATTTTGTCAATAAGTATCATAGGTTGTGATCCGACAACTAATATTGCTATAATCAATGATACACCATATTCAATTACTATTAAAGTTGGCAAAATAGAGAAAACGATTCTTTCGCAAGAGGCTTTCTGGTTTAAGCTTCTTGGGCCACTTCGAAAAAATAGCAGTAAGGAAACTGTTTCACGTGCAATAGGTGAATATTATGAAAGTGGTTGTAATATTCTGTATTTAGAAAAGCATTATCATCTTACGCCAGATGACATTGCTGATTTAGTAGTGAATGTTGCGGGGTTCAGAAAGAATGTAATGGCTTACATTTATGAAATTAATATTTCAGAAGTGATAAATGAACTTCAAACAAGGAGATAACGCAAAGGCCCCCCCGCCCGGCGTAGTCTCCAGACTGCGCCGCACTAAAAGCAAGGCTCCTGCCCCACAAAAAAATAATTACATAACTCGCGTTTTGGCTGGTCGCAAAATTGCGTATGCAATTTTGCCGCTTCCGCTGGGCGCGCGCAAGGGATTGTAGCGGAAATCCTTTTTTACCGCGAAGCGGTAAAAAAGATTGCAGCGGAAAGCCCGGTTTTTTTCCCCGCGCGCTTTTGCGCGCGGGGAAAAAAATGCGCCCAAATTCTTTCGCTCAAGGGGGCGGCAAACTTTTTCAGCCCGCGGAAGATTTTCGCTTTTTCGCTTCAACCGCGCGGCGGACAAACTCGCCAATAATCCAGGCGGTGTCCTGCGGGCCGGGGCAGGCTTCGGGGTGAAACTGTACGCACATGAGGTTTTCCGTTTCGTGGTACAGACCTTCCACCGTGCTGTCGTTGGCGTTGCGCATCCACACTTTGAGATTGCCGGGCAGGGAATTTTCGTCGACAGCGAAGCCGTGGTTCTGGGAGGTAACAAAAACTTTTCCGGTTCGCAAATCCACTACGGGGTTGTTGACGCCGTGGTGGCCGAAGGGCAGTTTATAGGTTTTTCCGCCGGCGGCGTGGGCGATGATTTGGTGTCCCAGGCAGATGCCGAAGAGCGGTATATGCTGCGCGATAAGCCGGGCGCTCATGGCAATCTGCGGGCCAAGCGTCGCGGGATCGCCTGGCCCGTTGGACAGGAAAACCGCGTCGGGTTTGTGAGCGAGTACGAGGGCGGCGTCCGCCGAACCTGGGAGGAGCGTCAGTTTTACGCCGAGCCGCGTGAAGCCGCGGATGATGCCGCCTTTTATGCCGTAGTCGATAAGGACGAAGTGCGGCGTCCCGTTTGGATTGATGATCTGCGCCTCGCGTGTTCCCACGTCCCCGATAAGGTTCCGTCCTTCCATAGATGGGTAGGCGGCGAGAAACTCAAGCGCGCGCTCAATATGTTTCGGGGGAAAATCCTTTTCGCCTTCGGGCAGGCCCAGGATAAGACCCGATGAGGAACCTCCGTCGCGCAGGCGCAGGGTAAGGCGGCGCGTGTCGATACCGCAGATGCCGGGAATTTCCCAGCGCTGGAGAAACTCTTCCAGGCTGAGGCGCCCGGCGGGTACGGGGCCGTCGTAGAGTTCCCGCACGGCAAAACCGGATACCTTGATTTCCTTGCGCCTAATGCCCTGTTCCGGCCCGCCTTCGTTCCAGTCCGGTGAAGCCCCGTAATTGCCGATGAGCGGGTAGGTCATCGCGACAATCTGCCCTGTGTACGAGGGGTCGGTCAGGGTTTCGTGGTAGCCACACATACCTGTATTGAAGACAACTTCGCCGGATCCCTGCGGCATTGCCCCAGGCGCGAGGCTGGCGGCCACAGGCGCATGGTATCCGAAGCTCCCGCCCCGGAAAACCGTTCCATCCGCCAGTATCAGTAACGCGGGTTTTCTCATACCGTTTCCCTCTGTTTGTTTCCTTCCATGTAAAATTACCGCGCCCATACTATTATGAGTCGCGCCGCTGTGTAAAGAGCCAGGAAGCGGCAGGGTTTCTTATTTAATGAGTGCATTTTTTTAGAAAAATCTTCGGAATGGTAAATTGCCGCCGCGACATTTTATCTTGAACAAATCCTGTTCCGGTGATAAAATAGCGACTGGTTTTAGTTTATGAACAGGAGGTTTTGAGCGGGATAGTTTTTCCTTCAGGATTCTTCGGGTGGCGGAAAAATTATGGAGCGGCGTGTTTGGGGAGTGCGGGCCGCGGGCTCAAGTAGTAACGAAAATGGCGAAAACACAGGTTCAGGGAAAGCAGATTACTTTTTCTCCTTCCGCGGCAGTAAGCGCGATGCTTGAAGAGGCGGGGCGGCTGTATGGCCTGGAGGCCTCTGCCGTCATTACCGGGATTGTCGAAGAAAACCTCCCGAAATGGATGCAAAAACGTCATATAAAAAACGCTTTCGATAAGGCCGCTGAAAAAATTAAGGGCGAGCCGGGGCCGGATCATGTTCTGCTGAAGCAGGACGAAGTCGACGAGGCTTTCCGGCTTATGTCCAGTTCATCCCTGCATCCGGCGGAGCGGGAGCGCTAAAGATCGGGTTTACCGTGTGGGCGCATTTTTTGCGGTAGGGGAATTTGCGGCGCAAATTCCCCTACCGCAAAAAACCGGGCTTTCCGCTCCAAGTCCTCGGATTTGCCAATGCAAATCCTGTGGGCTTTCCGCTGCAATCCCTTGCGCGCGCAACAAGCGAACAGCGAATTTGTGTTCCGCAAATTCGCTGGCCAGCAATGCCGCCGCGCAATTTTGCTGCGCAAAATTGCGCATAACAGCCCCCGCTGTTTTTTGCTGCGCAAAAAACAGCGTTGCGTATAACCCTGATCGCCGCATGGTTATGCGCAACGGAAATTGCCGGACAGCAATTTCTGCGGCCTGGTTCTGAAAGCCGCCGCCTGTGTATATCAGGCTTTTCCCTTCCGCGCCCTTCTCATATAAAAATACCCCGAATCGACCGTGCCTTTCGGGATGCCGAGAATCCCGGCGATGTCACTGTGCGGCGGGGACTTCGGCGTGGCGGCGAGAGTCCGGCTTACACTCTCGCACAGTTTTCTCTCCCGGCGGATCCTCTTTTCCAGTTCTTCCGCGTGGAAGCTGTCCCGGCAGTAGCGGCGCAGTTCAAGAAAATACTGGAGCCGGAAATAATTGCGCCTGCGCCGCTCGATAAGCCGCCCGATGCGCCGCTGCCTGCTTCCCATTATGGTACGCATGATTTCAACAAAATGAAACACGACGGCGCGGTGGATACCGCTTTGCGCTGCCGTCAGGCTGATAAGCCTGTCGCTGATATCGTTGGCGCACTTGAGGGCCAGCAGGAGCAGCCTCAGCGAAGGCTGGAACCTGGCGGGGCTTTCAGCCGGGGCCTCATCCATATCCGGGCTTTCATCCGCGGAAGCGGGGGGAGGCGCGGGCGGCTGCGGGGCCTGGTCATGCAGTTCCCAGTTTTCCTCCTCCTGCTGCGCAAACTCGGCGCAGCTTTCTTCGTAGATAATTTTTTCCTTCCGGTTTTTTTGAATCCTCACCGCCAGATAGCTTTTCATGTGCCAGATAAAGCAGCCGCGCAGGTATGGCTCGAAATCCGCGGCGGAGGGTTTGTACCTGCGCAGGACTCCCGGTATGCGGTGGTAGAAGCTTAAAAGGAATTCGGGACAGTCGTCCTCGCGGCAGTAACGGTTCTGTTCCGCGAAAGCGTAGGCTGAGGTATGGATATACTGGAGAATAGCGCCCAGGCCCATTCCTGTTTTTTTGTAGCGCTGTATTGCCTTTGTCATATTCTGCGGCATAGCTGTTTCCTCCATAATTTTGCGGTATGGCTGCCTGCTGTAAATATAGCAATATCCGTGCCAGCTTTTCCGGGCAGGATGGCGGGCGTTTATGAATTTAGTATGGATTTATGCCGCGCCGCTTTTAAAATGCCATTGTACTTATGCGGCATACGGATACCGGGTTCCCGCTGAAACAGGTTTTTCCCTGTGTGGGCGGCAACTTCGGAATTGCTTTTATGATGATTATACGCGCTTACGTAATTGCCTGTGGCAATTACGTACCCGGTTTGCTTGTACGGCGCATAGTAAAATTAGGCGCCAGTATCCGCAACGCGAAAACGTACCTGGCACCTTTTTCCTTCAGGTTTGACGGCCTTGAGTGGGCCGCCGGGCGCGCGCGAGGGATTGTAGTGGAAAGCCCGCAGGATTTGCATTGGCAAACCCGAGGACTTGGAGCGGAAAGCCCGGTTTTTTTGCCTGTCCGCGGGCAAAAAAACGCGCCCTTATCTTTCTTCTTTTTATTCGTTTGAAAAAAAATAAAAAATTTTTGTTTTTTTAAAAGCAAAGCGGCATTTTTCGTAGAGATAGTATGTGTGAAAGGCAGGGAGTTGTGAAAGGTAGGGAGGTGTGAAAAGGTAGGGAGGTTTATGCGGCAGTCGGGAATTTTCCGGTTGGTTTACGAGGGTGTTTCGGGGGCGCTTGCGGGGGTGGGGGTGTCGAGCGGGCTTTTTACTGTGGGTGAGGGGGCTGGCGCGGGTGAGGCACGGCTGTGTGTTGAGGTCGCGGATTTGTGTCAGACGGCTGTGGATAAGAGCGGGGAGAGGTTTATTGCCGGGGATGTGAGTTATGAGTGGCCTGCCCGTTTTGGGATGATTCTGGTTGTGCGGGGGGAGGCGGGGTCATATCCTGAGCTGCTGGACGCTTTGGGGTGTGCGGCGCGTTTTTTGAAGGACAATCCTTTTGTTGGTGCGGGGGGCTGCGCGTGGCATGGGGGCGGGGAGTGCCGGGTGTTTATTGAGCCGTTTGTGCGGGAGCCTTCGGCTGTGGCCGCGGTATGCGCTGTTTCGGGGGAGGGGAGGCGCTGCCTGTGTTTGTATTACCGGGTGGAGGTAGCGTTGAATTCAGAGGTGGGAAAACCGTTCCGCAGGATACAGAGGCGGGACTTGAGAACTCAGGTGAAGAAGGAGGGATAATTTATGCCGACATATCAGACGCCGGGCGTTTATGTGGAGGAGGTCGAGAGTGGTTCGAAGCCGATTGAGGCGGGTTCCACTAATACCGCGGGCTTTCTTGGTGTCGCGGAGAGGGGGCCGGTCAACGAGGCTGTTCTTGTTACGAACTGGACTCAGTACACGAAGATTTTTGGTGGTATGCACAGGGGCGGCTGGCTTGCTCATGGGGTATATCAGTTTTTTCAGAATGGGGGGACCAGGTGTTTTATTAACAATCTTGCTCCTTCCGCTTTCGCTTCGGTTTCGGCGGCTTCGGTTTCTGCCGCGGCTGGGGAAGGGGAGGCTGGGGCCGGAGCGGAGGCCGGGGCTGGGTCCGGGGGCGCGGAAGCGCGGGAGGATCGCGTGGAAGAACGGGGTGAGCCTGCGGGGGTGGAAAATCCTCCTGGGATTGCGAAGCTCATTATCGGGAAGGACGAGGGGGCGGGGAAGAAAACAGGTTTGTGCCTTTTCGATACTATCGCGGATATTGCTCTTGTGGCGGCTCCGGGGGTTACTGATCCTGCCGCTCAGGACGCGATTCTGTCGCATTGCGAGAGGAACCGTTTCCGTTTCGCTGTTCTTGATTCGCCGGAGGATTTGGAGAAGGGTATCGATACGATGCCGGTGCCGAGGGATTCCATCATGGGGGCGTATTATTTTCCGTGGGTATCGATGTACGACACGGTGCTGGACGCGAAGGTTTTTGCTCCGCCTTCGGGTGGTATCTGCGGTGTGTATAGCAGGGTGGATTCGGTGCGGGGTGTGCACAAGGCGCCCGCGAATGAGATTTTCCGTACCGCTCTTGGTTTAAAGTACAATCTTACTGACGCGGAGCAGGAGCTTCTTAATCCTAAGGGTATTAACTGTATCCGGGAATTTCCGGGCAGGGGTATCCGTGTCTGGGGCGCGAGGACAATCAGTTCCAATCCTGAGTGGCGTTATGTCAATGTGCGCAGGCTTTTTTGTATGGTGGAGCAGGCGATTCAGAATGGTACGAACTGGGTTGTGTTCGAGCCGAATACCCGCGACTTATGGAAGAAAATTACGCGCAATCTTACGGCGTTTCTTCTTAATACGTGGAAGTCGGGCGCCCTGTTTGGCGATACGCCGGAGGAGGCTTTTTATGTACGCTGCGATGACGAGCTGAATCCGCCTGAGTCAATCGACGCGGGTTATGTTGTGGTGGAGGTGGGGCTGGCGCCCGCGAAGCCCGCGGAATTTGTTGTGTTCAGGGTTTCGCAGAAAACCCTTGAAACTGAATAGGGCTGTTTTTCGCAAACCTTTGGTTTACGGACAGCTCTGGTGTAAAAAACAGATCAATTTATTTTAAGGAGGAAGATATGGCTGATTATCTGCCAACGACAAAAACCTATTTTAAGGTGGAAATCGACGGGGTCGATTATGGAAACTTCGTATCGGTTTCGGGTCTGGGGGCCAGCGCCGAGGTGTCTGACGACATGGGCGGTATGGACAAAAATCCCCGCAAGGTGGTGGGGAAGGTGAAGTACGACACGGTTAAGCTGGTGCGGAACGCTGATCCGCGGGACAAAATTCTCAAGGAATGGTGGAAAACCGTGGAGCGCGGGAATCCGGAGCAGAAATCCCTTTCTGTCGTTTTTATGGATCGCGATGGTACGACGGAAATTCAGCGGCGTAACCTGTTTAACTGTGTTCCCTGCGGGTGGTTTCTTTCGGATTTGAGCAGCGTGGACAGCGGCGTTATTCAGGAGACAATTTCGGTTGTGTACGAGAGCGCCGAGTGGGCATAGGGCAGGGGTTTTCAGGCGGAGCGGAGTGAAAAGCCGTGAAACAGATGTCAATAAAAAGATAAGGAGGTAAAAGATGCGTGATTTTTGGAACAGATTGGGCGCATTCCAGGGCCGCCGCCCGCGGCCCCGGAACCAGGCTTTCCGCTCCAAGTCCTCGGAAAGCGCCGGAGGCGCTTTCCTGCGGGCTTTCCGCTGCAATCCAGGATGCATGGGCGAGCAGCGAATTTGCGAATGCAAATTCGCGACCAGCCCCTTGCGCGCGCCCAGCGGCAACGCAAAATCGCTTCGCGATTTTGCAAAAGGAAAAATCGTGTAGCGCATAATTGCCTCTGGCAATTAGCTGCCCACAACCTG
>JAISAF010000163.1 GCA_031266855.1 Spirochaetales bacterium | reverse complement strand
TCAATGGCCGCGAGGGGTTTCTGGGCGTAGGCGCCAGGAACGTTTTCCTCCCTGCGGTAGAAGACCTGCTGTATGTCTATCCATACATTGCCGGGCCGTATTGTTCCGGATTTTCCGCGTTCCTCATTGGATATTTTCCTGCCGCCGATTTCCTTATAGTAGCCTTTCAGGATTTTGGGAATGCCGGTATAGACAACGTGAAAGGGCGGGGAGCCTTTGGTGTAATACAAAAGCTCCTGGCGCAGAGCCATCCAGTTTTTCTGTGTGCCATAGCCGCGCTGGTTTCTCATGGTGATGAAGCTGCGCGAGGCGAGGCCCGGAAACTCCCGCATAAGGAGCATGAACTCAGGCAGGGGCTGAAAGCCCGCGGCCTGATCAGCGCCCAGCCAGAGGTAAAAGGCCGCGTGCGTATCCAGAACCGAAAGCGCGGCGGAAATCCAGGCGCGGGAGAAACGCAGGTACGCCTCTATTTCCATCTGGAAAAGCGCGGGGGTTTTTCTTTTGCCGACGCTGATATTGTACGGCGGGTCGTGAATGGCAAGCCGCGAAAGGCGTCCGTCCATAAGCGTCCTGACATCGGCCGCGCGCGCCGCGTCGAGAACCCCAACGCGGTGGCCCGCGCGCGGATCCTGCCAGACCTCTCCGGTTTTCAGGCGGCACAAGCGCAGAAGTTTTTTATGGAGTACCGCTTCCGTATCCAGGCGGGAAAAAGGTTCCTTACGCATACTCCATCCGCTCAAGCAGGGCGCGAAGCTCCCCTGTTCCTTCTCCTGAAGCGGCGCAGATAAGTACCGGGTTCGGATATTCCGCGGCCAGGGATTTCAGCTCCGCCTGATCCGGGCAGAGATCAATCTTATTGAATACTGTTATAAGAGGTTTGTCCGCCGCGCCAATATCGTGAAGGATTTTCCGTGCCGTTCGCGCGTGATCTTCAAGATTGTGAAGGCTGGAGGCATCCAGAACATGCAGCAGAAAATCCGCCAGTACCGTTTCCTCCAGCGTGGAAGTAAAAGCCTCGATAAGTTCATGGGGAAGGCGGCGGATAAAACCGACTGTGTCTGTCAAAAGTATTTCATGCCCGGGGGACAGGCTCACCCGGCGCGTTGCCGGATCCAGGGTGGCGAAAAGTTTATCCGCGATGTAAAGTTCGCCGCCGCTTAAAGTTTTCAGGAGCGAGGACTTCCCCGCGTTGGTGTAGCCCACAATAGCGCCTGTTTTTATGGCCGAACGCTGCCGCCGGGATCGCTGCGTCAGGCGCTGTTTTTGCACTTTTTTCAGCAGGGCCTTTGCCTTATCGATACGGGCCAGAACCCGGCGGCGGTCGATTTCGAGCTGGGTCTCCCCCTCGCCCCGCGTTCCCCGCGCGCCGCCCCTCTGGCGGGACAAATGCGTCCAGGCCCGCGTCAGCCGCGGCAGCGAATAACGCATCCGCGCAAGTTCCACCTGAAGCTGCGCTTCCCGCGTTATCGCCCGGTCGGCGAAAATTTCCAGAATCACTTCCCGCCTGTCGATAACGCACAGTCCGGTAAACTGTTCCCAGTTGCGCTGCTGGCTGGGAGACAAATCATTGTCGAAGATGATGTACCGCGCGCCAGAGTTTTCCGCCGCCACACGGATTTCCTCCGCCTTGCCAGTTCCCGCAAGAAAACGCGCGGAAGGTTTGCGCACTCCCGCAAGAAGCGTATCCGCCGGACTAAAGCCTATGGTTTCGCTCAGGCTGTGCAGCTCCGCCAGGGAGATCTCCGTCTCACGCGGGGAATCCGCGGGAAAACGCAGACTCACCAAAAGCGCGCGTCGCACGGTTTCACTTCCAGCCGGTTCAGGATTCATGGAAGGGAGTATACAATTTCACTCCTGAATATAAAAGGTACAGGCGCACAGATGAAGCAGGGCGCCTTTTTTGCGGTTTGGGAATTTGCGCCGCAAATTCCCAAACCGCAAAAAACCGGGCTTTCCGCTCCAAGTCCTCGGATTTGCCTATGCAATTCCTGTGGGCTTTCCGCTACAATCCCTGGCGCGCGCGGCAGCCAAAAAGAAATCTAACCGCGAAGTCGAAAAAGTAAAAAAAGAAAGCAAAAAAACTAAAGGGTAAAAAATTTCTTCGACTTCTTTTTTGCGGTAATTCCAGCTTAGCGGTAAAAATTTTGATTGTATATGCGCTTGTCCAAACCGCAAACTGCCGCTATACTCCAAAGTAAGGAGACTATCATGCCATATACCCGGGCAATGACCTTAAACGAGAAACTCGATACATATATAAAAAGCCATAACCTTGAAGATCAGGGAAGGATCGAAGAAGCAAAAAAACTCAGAAAAAAGGTTCCCCTCGCTCCTTATCTGGCAAAATTTCTTAAAGACCATCTAGGTAAAGACGCTCTCCTGAACGGCGGCTGGAATCTGTCGGAAGCCGAAGCTGAATATGGATCTGAGTTCCTTACTCAATAATCTCATTGATTATACAAACGAAATAGATGCTGGCCGCACGGGGTTTTCCACCGCGGGGAAAGAAGGTCAGGGCCGCATATTATACGAAAGCGGTGTTTGCGGCGCGCTCAAATCCTTTCAGGAAGCCCAGGTCTCAAAAGACCCGCAAACCCTGATTCTCTGCGAATTGATATTTTTACAGCAGGAAATGCAGTTCTGCGATAAAAAGGATGAAGACACACGAAGCAGTCTGACTCAGGCAATCCAGAGCTTTGAAGACGCCCTGCGCTGTTTGAAAACCGTAGAAAATCCCGCCGCTTACCGCTTCGCCGAGACAGCTTTTCCCATCAGCTCCCAATATCGCATACACGGCTTTCCCAAAGATGCCTTTCACCTTGCCTGCATTTCCCACCGCACGCGGCTCCGCAATGTGCTGCGCGCTCCAGGAATTAACATGATAGAAAAAAACGTCTTAAACCAGCGCGCCGCCAACATGAACGCCGCACAGAATTGTTATAGTAAAAAACAGAAAAAATCGTTGGAAGAGTAATTAATACTTACTTATGATGGATAAATCCATATTAGAAAATCGGGTATTATTCCTTATTTTGGAAACGATTTTCGCGATAAATAGCAGGTTCATTACACTAAAAGAGCGAATGTAGCCAAAAAGAAATCCAACCGCGAAGTCGAAAGGTCGAAGAAGCAAAATAAGTATAAGACCGCTCGGCGCATGCTCTGCCTACGCCGGATTAGAAGCAAGCGTCCACGCTTGCGGCCTTGGAACCTGACAAGGGTAATTTCAGGCGCCTGGTTCCAAATCCGCAAGGCAGGAGCCTTGCTTTTCGGGCGGCGTAGGCGGAGCCT
>JAISAF010000083.1 GCA_031266855.1 Spirochaetales bacterium | reverse complement strand
ATCCAGACTAATACGATCCAAATGTTCATTGTCCATGATACATCAAGTATATTCCAAAAGGAGGGACAAGACAACGCCTCGAAAAAGTTAATCCCCTCCCGCCCAGGGCGGCGGCATTTACTTTTTTCCCTGCATAATAGCGCATTTTTTGCGGACGTAGCCGCAAAAAACCGGGCTTTCCGCTTCAATCTTTTGGCTGCGCCAAAAGGATTTCCGCTGCAATCCCTTGCGCCCCACGGGCTTGTTGCGCTTCGCGCAATTTGTTTTTTATAATGGCGGTAAACGCCGATGCCCTGGTCCCGCTCCGGTGGTATGGCGGTTGGCAGTCATACGGGGTATACCCGGATTTATTCTGCATGATTTTGGATGGTAACAGCTATGGCAAAGAGCCGCGCGGTACAAACACTGCAACGCAATCTTTTCTCCGGGATAAAAGCCCTAGCCGCCACAACGCCGCGCTGACCGTCAACGCGGAAATAACAGCGCTCTACTGGCATATCGGGCACAGGATAAAAACAGGTGTCCTGTCCGGCGAGCGCGCCAGGGATTCCGGGGGCGCGATAGCGCCCACTACAATCCATACCTTTCGGAAAGCGACCGTCTTCGGGCGCATTGCAGCGGAAAGCCCACCGGATTTGCATAAGCAAATCCGGTGATGAAATTTTACACGTTTCCTGTAACTGCGGTAGCGCAGTTTGAAAAAGGGCTTATCCGGCTCACGGACACGACCAGCGCTTTCCGCCTGTTCACCCAAAAGTTTTTAGAGCTTCCCTTAGTGATTATCAGCAAACATGGCATTTTTCTGTTTCTCAATATATTTACTTTGTGCGGTAGTCATATTGGCGGCACGCTGGTTCAGGACGGCTTTTTCAATCATGTTGATTCCGGAAGCGCGCAGGACATTGCGGAGCCGTGTCCGGTGGGCTATGCAGGCAAGGTGGAAGGCGTCTTTTGGGAAACTCTGTATGCGGTATTTTGGGATAGTAGGCCAGGTTTTTTCGGCTCCCTGATACATGGCCGCATCCTCTACAGCTTCAAGGGAGCGCAGAGCATCCTCGAAACTTTGAATGGCCTGGGCCAGGCTGCTTTTGGTATCGGTGTCGGTTTCATGGCAAAACTGTAATTCCTGTTGTAAAAAAGCCAGTTCCACAAGTATGATGGTCTGGGTATCGGCGGAAGTTTGGGCTTCCTTGAAGGCGGACAATGCGGTATATATGCCATTTTCGTAATGAATACGGCCGTTATGTTCTTCACCATCAGTTGCCATGCCTTTGCGGCCAAAATCGATATTAATGACAGCTTGAAAAATCTTATCGATTAAGCCAGCCGGGTCCATATTCCGCTTCCGCTTCTGTTAAATTCCAGCCATATTTGATAAGGAAATCCGGGCCGAGATGTTCTTTTGCAAATTTCGCCAGATAGGGTGGCATGGGTATTTGCCTCCGTATTTTTCCGGCTTCTTCCGCTTTGCCCGCTTTCTCCAGTTCAATGGCTTTTACGCCGAGTTGTAATTTTTCGTGAAGGGTCATGGTTTAAAGTTTACTCCTTGTAAAGTATCACGGTTAAAGTATAAGGGTTTTTAGGGATTTGAGACAAGGGAGGGATGCCCCCGCGGATTTCCGGGTGTGCCGGAAATCCGTTACGCGCAACCAGTTTTCGCCTGGTTATACGCAGGAAATTGCCAGGGGCAATTTCCTGGGCGGCCGCTGGTGCGCGCGCCAGGGATTGGAGCGGAAAGCCCACAGGATTTGCATTGGCAAATCCGAGGACTTGGAGCGGAAAGCCCGGCCCCGGCGCGAAGCGCCGGGGAGGCGCCATTCTGATCGCGAAAAGGTGAGTGCGCTGCCTGTTATTGCTAAAGCCGGGTTTTCGCGCTAAAGTAGAACTATGATTCAGAAACTTATCGAGGCTTTTTTTGGTTCAAAGAATGAAAAAGATTTGCAGATGCTGTTGCCGCTGCTTCATAGGGTAAACGGGGAGGAGGCGTGGGCGCTTTCCTTGAAAGATGAGGAGTTCCCTGTTTGGACGCGGAACCTGAAAGATATGCTTGCGCAGGGCAGGACTGTGGACGATATTCTGCCGAGGGCTTTTGCTTTGGCGCGGGAGGCGGCGAGGCGCGTTTTGGGTGAGCGCCTTTATGATGTTCAGATTATGGGTGGTATCGTGCTGCATCAGGGCCGTATTGTGGAAATGAAGACCGGCGAGGGGAAGACTCTGTCTTCGGTTCCGGCGGCGTACCTGAATGCGCTGTGTGGCAGGGGCGTACATATTGTTACGGTAAACGACTACCTGGCAGGGCGCGACTCGCAGTGGATGGGGCAGGTATACTCCTTTCTGGGTGTATCGGTCGGGGTCATTCTGTCGCACATGGATACGGCGGCCCGCAAGGCCGCTTACGCGCAGGAGATTACTTATGGAACGAATAACGAGTTTGGCTTCGATTATTTGCGCGATAATATGCGTTACGATTTTGAGGAGCGCGCCCAGAGGTCGCATTACTTCTGTATCATCGATGAAATAGATTCCATTCTTATTGACGAGGCGCGTACTCCTCTTATTATTTCCGGCGCGGCGGAGGACGATACGGCGAAATTCATCGAAATGAACCGCGCTGTCAAATTGCTTACTGAATGCGCGAAGGATTCCGCCACGGGCGATTATCCTGAGTTTCCTGTGGGGGATTACAAGATCGACGAAAAGCGCAAGCATATTTCCTTCACCGATCAGGGCATGAATCATATAGAGGAAATCCTTCAAACCAGGAAAATAATAAACGGTTCGCTTTTCCTTGATGAAAACTTCGAGTATATCCACTATATGACACAGGCTCTGCGGGCGCATTATCTGTTTCACAAGGATACGGACTACGTTGTGCAGGAAAGCCAGGTACAGATTGTTGATGAGTTTACGGGCCGTATCCTGCACGGGCGCCGCTATTCCGATGGTTTGCATCAGGCTATTGAGGCAAAGGAAAATATACGTGTGGCCGCGCGGAACCGGACACTGGCTACTATTACGTTCCAGAATTTTTTCCGTTTGTATGAAAAAATCTCCGGGATGACGGGAACCGCCGATACCGAAGCCAAGGAATTCGCGAAAATTTACAATCTCGATGTTGTTGTCATTCCGACAAACAGGCCCGTTATCCGCGCCGACGAGGACGACCTTATTTTCCTGAATGAAGAGGATAAGTTCGAGGCTATTTGTGACGAGATTGCCGCTGTCAACAAAAAGGGACAACCTATCCTGGTGGGAACGGTGTCTATCGAAAAATCCGAAAAACTCGACAAACTTCTAACGCGGCGCGGCGTACGGCACGAAGTTCTCAACGCGAAAAACCACGCGCGCGAAGCCCTCATCATCGCGGAAGCCGGCGCGAAGGGTTCGGTAACAATCGCTACCAACATGGCGGGCCGCGGAACCGATATTAAACTTGGCGGCAACCCGGAGTTCCGCGCGCGTAAACGTGCCGGGACCGACGCCGATCCCCAGCAGTACCGCGAAGCATACGATAAGGAATACGCTGCCTGGCAAAACCAGTATCAGGAAGTGCGCCGTCTTGGCGGCCTCTACATTCTAGGAACCGAGCGGCACGAATCGCGCCGCATTGACAACCAGCTCCGCGGGCGTTCCGGCCGCCAGGGAGACCCCGGCATGTCCCGGTTTTTTCTTTCTATGGACGACGACCTTATGCGCCTGTTCGGAGGAAGGGCAAACCTGAAAGGGCTGCTTGCCCGTATAGGTATGAAACCGGGAGAACCCCTGAACCATCCGCTTCTGAACCGCACGATAGAGCGGGCGCAGTCCAAAGTGGAGGAACGCAACTTCGATATCCGCAAGCACCTTCTGGAATACGACGATGTATTAAACGAACAGCGCAAGTTCATCTATAAAAGCCGTGATGAAATCCTGACAGACGCCAATCTTGTGGAACGGCTCTTTGCCACGGTGGAAGAGCTGATCGACGAAGCCCTTGAATCATATATCAAAACGCGGGGGGAGGATGCCGCTGTTCTTTCCGACACCCTCACAGGTTTGAAAGAGCGCTTTCTGTACACGCCTTCCAAACCCGCCGATGAATTAAAAGGGCTTGCCCCCGCCGCCTTGAAGGAAATCATTCTTGGCGATATGAAAAAAGACCTCCAGTGGAAAAGCGATCTTTTTGGATACGAAGTCTTCAACCGTTTGATCCGCGCCGAATATCTGCGCGCCATCGATATAAAATGGCAGGACCATCTCGAAAATCTTGAAGCCTTGCGCGAGGCTGTGTCACTGCGATCCTACGGGCAAAAAAACCCTCTCCTGGAATACAAACTGGAAGGTTTCCAGATATTCGATCAGCTTCTCTACGACATCCGCGCGGGCATCGCAAAACGGATGCTCATGATCCGCATTCAGGAAGGAGGCCGCAGGGCCGAGCTGACAGCCCGCGTACCCGTAGGCATGGCCAGCCACAGCCAGATGGACGCCTTTCATTCCTCCGGCGGGGGCGGCGGCGCGGGCCAGCAGAACGTACAGGTGCAGCGTTCCGTTCCCAAGGTAGGACGAAACGACCCCTGCCCCTGCGGCAGCGGCAAGAAATATAAATACTGTCACGGAAGATAGGGCGCCTTTCCGGCGCGGAGCGCCGGAAACCGGGCTTTCCGCTCCAAGTCCTCGGATTTGCCGTTGCAAATCCTGCGGGCTTTCCGCTGCAATCCCTGGCGCACGCACCAGCGGCATAAAGAAAAAAATCACCGCTAAGTCGAAAACTGGCAAGGGCGAAGATGGGCAAGAGCGAGAAGCAAAAAAAAGGAAGGAAGAAGAGATAGTGAGGCTTTGCACCGGAATTTCTTCGACTTTTCCGACTTCGTGGTAAAAATTCTGTGCCTGTGGGCAGGATATTTTACACTTTTATTCTGCTTCCGTATTTTTGTACATATAAATCCAAAACAGTATTTATCATCGTTTGATATTTTACATTATTTTTTTGTGCAAACCGTTTAAAAAAATCAACACTTTTACTGTTTAAGGTTATAGTGATTTTTACCTTTGGTTCTTTTCTCACCAATTGTTCCGGTGGTGGTAAAAAATCAGCCA
>JAISAF010000047.1 GCA_031266855.1 Spirochaetales bacterium | reverse complement strand
TCGTAATATTCCTCCGCCTTCCGTTCCTTGAGTTTATCCAGCACTTTGCGATCGCGCGAGGCGGCCAGGTACGCAATGTTCACCTCTTCCCGTTTCCTTCGGGCCAGTTCAAGTTCCTTCCCGGTTTCTTCCAGTTCAAAATCAAGGCGGCGGCGGAAGTTTTCCCGAACCAGAATTTCGTTTACCGGATACAGGACGCCGTTTTCACTGAAACCGGCATACTGGTCTTTTTCGCGATGAAGATGGCGGATATGATTTTCAAGCCGGACGCACCTGCCGGTAATTTCGGCGAGTTTCATTTCCCACTGGCGTTCCTTATACCGTCGAAGCTGCAACAGCCGTTCCAGGCGGAAGCTATATCTCTTCATCATCGGGTTCCTCTTCCGCGGCTTTTTCCACTATGGCCGCGAGTTCCAGCATCTGGGCACGGGTTTTTTCCAAATCCGATTTTTCCTCTACCGTCTGCGCCAGGAATTCCCGTAAAAACGGCATAATCCGTATGGAGTCGTCGATTTCAGGATTCGTACCCTGAACGTAAGCGCCCAGGTTAATAAGGTCTTCCGAATCGGTATAAACCGCCAGCATACGCCGCAGACAGGCCGCGGCCTTGCGCACTTCCGGGGGAGCTATGCCCTTATCCATAAGGCGGGAAATCGATTCCAGAATATCCACCGCCGGATACTGGGCTTTCTGGGCGATTTTGCGGGACAGTACCAGATGCCCGTCAAGGGTTCCCCGTACCGTGTCGGTAATGGGTTCTTTCATATCGTCGCCTTCAACCAGTACCGTGTAAAACGCCGTAATGGTTCCCCGCTCGGATGTTCCCGAACGTTCCAGGACTTTTTGCAGGCCCGAAAACACCGAGGGCGGATACCCGTCCCGCGTAGGCGGCTCGCCAATGGAAAGGCCCACTTCCCGCTGCGCCCAGGCGTAGCGGGTTACTGAATCAAAGAGAAACATCACGTCCCTGCCCTGGTCGCGGAAATACTCCGCGACAGCGGAGGCGGCAAGCGCTCCTTTTAATTTCGCGAGATCGGGCATGTTGGAAGTGGAAACCACAATTACCGAACGGGCAAGGCCCTCCGGCCCCAAATCGTATTCGATAAATTCCCGCACTTCCCTGCCGCGTTCACCGATAAGAGCTATAACATTGACATCGGCCTTTGTGTTGCGGGCAATCATTCCCAAAAGGGTGGATTTGCCCACGCCGCTTCCCGCGAAAATTCCCATTCTCTGGCCCTTGCCCACGGCAAGTAAGCCGTCAATAGCCCTGACGCCGGTCTGAATCTGGCTGGCGATTCGTTCCCGCTTCATCGCGCCGGGCGCCTGGGCGTTTACCGGATAAAACACCGAAGCCCCGATCTCCCCCTTGCCGTCCAGGGGCCGGCCAAAGGCGTCTATAACGCGGCCTAAAAGACAGTCTCCTACAGGAACCGTCATCTGCGCGCCTTCGGCGATAACGCGGGCGCCGACTTCGATGCCCGTCATATCGTCAAAGCACATAAGCTGGACATGCGTGCCTTTAAGACCGACAACCTCGGCGCGCACAACGCGATCCGCGAGGTGAATACGGCAAACCTCGCCCACCACGGCCTGGGGGCCCAGGGATTCGACAAGGGAACCCCGCACTTTTTCCACGCGGCCGGCGAAAAGAATGGGATCAAAGGCATCAAGGACGGCGGAGTATTTGTCAAACATCGGCTCGTCCAGGCCAAAAAAGAGATCCGCCGTGCCCTCCCCCGCTTCCGGCGCTCCCAGGGCCAGCGCGTCCGGCGGACCAAAAGAGTTCAGCGCCGCGTCGCTCATACCGGCTCCCGGTACTTCTCCGCCGTTTGAATCGGCGAGAGTTCCAGAATACGTTCCTCGATTTCACGGAGCTGCGCCGCGATCCGCGCGTCGATTTCGCCGAAATCCGTTTCGATGACACAGCCGCCGCGATCCACGGTGGAATCTTCCATAACGGTTATAGTCTTTACGTTTTCGACCATATTGATAATGTCCTTCGTATGTTCTGTTACCAGATTCAGGTCGGCAAGGTTTACGCGGATAACCACATCGGATTTGTTTTTCAGTTTCTGTAAAGCCTGAACCGTATTGTTAATAACGATGTTTTTCTGGTTCTCGGAAATGACCTTGACGACTTTCCTGGCTATTTGAAGAATAAGATGAATAACCTGGGCTTCCGAATCCTTAAGAATGTCAAATCGCTTTTCAATGGCTTTTGAGAGAATAATGTGCAGCCGTTCAATGACCCGCTGGGCCTCCGCGCGGCCTTCGGCCCAGCCGGCTTCGCGGCCTTCCGTGTAACCGGCTTTTTTTGCCTCCTCGCGTATCTGGTCCGCCTTATCCTGGCTTTCGCGGATCGTCTGTTCGGATATCCGCGCGGCCTCGCTGCGGATTTTTTCGGACTCTTCCTCCGCCTGACGGCGCAGATCGGCGGCTTCCTCCGTTTTAAGGCGGATTTGATCAAAGGCGCTGGTTTCAGCGGCCTTGATGATTTTTTCCGCCTCAAGGCGCGCGCCAGTAATCATCTTCTCCTTGTCGTGTTCGAACTCATGCCGGAAAAGTTCCGCCTCCTTGCGAAGATCATCAGCCGTCGGCCCCTTATACTCCTCCACATCGTCAAGGACTTCCAGATCGGCCCCGCCCGCCTGCCCCTTGAAAGCCGGATTATCCGGGGCTTCAATAAAAACTTTTTCGGTTCCCTGTATGACCTCCGCCGGACGGAATACGTTTTTCGCCACAGTCTTTCTCCTTCCCGCTACACTACCAGTTCGTCTTCAGTACCGCGCGCGACAACAATATCACCGGCATCCTCAAGTTTCCTGATAATAGAAACGATTTTCTGCTGGGATTCCTCCACATCCTTCATTCTGATAGGCCCCATGTACTCCATATCCTCTTTCAAAAGCTGGGAAGCCCGCTTTGACATATTGCGGAAAATCTTGTCCTGCACTTCCGAATCCACGGACTTGAGGGCCTTGGCCAGTTCCGAGGTATCCACTTCGCGCAGAACCTTCTGGATGGCCCGGTCGTCCAGCATAACAATATCCTCGAATACGAACATCCTCTTCTTGATTTCCTCGGCCAGTTCCGGATCCTCTTCTTCAAGGGACTCGATAATGGACTTCTCCGTTGATCGGTCAACAAGGTTCAGCACTTCCACAATGCTTTCCACGCCTCCGGCGGAGGTATAGTCTTCCGAGGAAAGTGTAGACAGCTTCTTTTCCAGAACGCGCTCCACCTCGCGCAAAACCTCCGGGGAGGTACGATCCATCGTGGCGATACGTTTTGCCACATCGGACTGCACTTCGTGGGGAAGGCTGGAAAGAATAATCGAAGCCTTCTGGGGTTCCAGGTACGCGAGAATCAGGGCGATTGTCTGGGGATGCTCCTGCTGGATAAAGTTCAAAAGATGCGTCGGGTCGGTACGCCGGATAAAATCAAAGGGGCGTACCTGGAGGCTGGAGGTAAGACGGTTAATAATATCAACCGCCTTCTGCGAACCCAGGGATTTTTCCAAAAGCTCGCGGGCATAGTCGATACCGCCCGTGGTAATAAAATCCTGGGCCATCATAAGTTCCTGGAACTCCAGAAGAACCGTGTCCCTGTCTTCGGAGTCCACAGCATCCAGCTTCGCTATTTCAAAGGTAAGGGTTTCTATCTCGTCTTCCCGCAGATGCTTGAAAATTTCCGCCGACACCTCGGCGCCGATGGTTACGAGGAATATAGCGGCCTTCTGCCTGCCGCTGAGGTCCTTACGGTGAGCGCCCGCTTTCTTCCCGCCCGCCGCGGCCGCTCCAGATGCTTCGGCTTTTGCCATAGTTTAACCCTCCTCCCGCAGCCAGGTGCGGATAAGCTGCGCCACATCCCCCGGATGCTCGCGCGCCATATTGATAACATTCTCCGTAAGCTCCATGCGCGTGCGTTCCTCGACGGACATTTCCACTTCCTGGCCTTCCTGCTCCGCCGCCCGCAAAGCCGCTTCACGCATAGCCTGCTGCTGCCGCGCCAGTTCCTCTTCCCGCAGACGCCGCCTGCGCTCCATTTCCCGCGAAATAAACCGGAAAGCAATAAACAGAACAAGAAGAGCGCCTAGGGCAATAACGGCTGAAAGGATAATGATATTCCTCTGCTGCCGGGAACGGTAGTCGCTGTCTTCCTGCGCGAACTGCTCCGTGCGGGAAAAGGCGATATGCTGAACCGTTACCGAGTCTCCCCTGTCACGGCTGTAACCCACAGCGTCGCGCACCAGGGCGGCAGCCTTGGCAAGGTCCTCATCGCCAACCGGAATATATTCCCGGTCGATGGAACCGTCCGTATTCAGAATGACAGCGCCCTTTTCATCGTGCCGCCACTTCCACACCCCGTCAAGGGCGACGGCGGCGGTTACCCGCGTAACAACCCAGGGCGTCTTTTCTTCGTTAGTGTAGGTCGTGTTGACGACATTGGTTTTTCCCACTTTGTTCGCGCTGTACTTGCCAAACATGTCCTCCAGGTCTTTGTAGCCAGGCGGGATCTGCGCCTCCTGTCCGGCGGGCCCCTGCGGGTGATAACCGGAACCTTCAAAGCGTTCATCCCAAATATCTTCCTGTGTTGTTATGGAAAGCACCTTTGCCCCTTCCTCCGCGGATTCGTCGTAGGGCGTGCGGGGGTTGTCAGGCGTTACTAAAATGGGGGAATGGCTTTCGTCCTTAACACTTTTTTTGGACGTATCCACGTCGATATTCAGGTTGACCACCTGTACCCTGTCGGCGCCGTACATTTTTTGCAGGGCGGCCAGGATGGTGGCCCGGTAGCGCAGTTCGTACTCCAGTTTGGCCTTCAGCTCCCGCCGGGTCAGCTCCAGCCTGTCGCCATCCGCCGTACTGGCAAAATCGTTCAGGACATTGCCCTGGTGATCCACAATCGTTATGTTGTCCGGCATCAAATAGGGTATGGCGAAACGCACCAGTTTTTCTATGCCTTCCCGCTTCTTCCGGTTAGTCACCAGATCCGAACCGGGTTTGGGAGTTACGCGGATTGAAGCAGTCCAGGGTTTCTGGTCCTCGCTAAACAGTTCCCGCTCGGGAACGCCGATAATGGCGCTTACCGCGTCAATGTCGTCCAGCGCGGCGATATGGCGTTCAAGGTCCGCGGTAATAGCCCGCCTCAGGTTCGCGTTGCGCTCGAAGTCGGTAATGGTCCAGCGCTCCACATCGAAAATCTGCCAGGGATCGCTTCCCCCGGGAATCAAATCCTCCCGCGTCAGAACGCCGCGCATCCTTTGGGCGGTTTTCTCGTCATCCACCAGGATGCGGAAATCCTCCGTTGTCTGATAGCGGATTCCTTCCTGATCCAGACGCTGGGTAATGCGCAGCAGTTCCTGTTCGTTAGGAATTGCCCGGTACAGAAGCGGCGTCATCGACGGCGTTGAAGAATACGCGGCAAGAAAGCCGAAACCTCCCAGCGCCAAAACAGCGACCGCCACAAAAACAGCGCGCTGGACAAAGCTCAGCTTTTTCCACACCGCGCCAATCTGTCCGAGATATTTTTTAAAAAAATCGTTCATGTCCCCCTCCCCGATGACACGAAAACAGCCGGAAAGCTCTTTCCGGCCTTATATTCTAACGTCGCGCCTTAGCGCGTTCCGGTTATATCCCTGTACGCGCGGATAACCCTGTCAATAACGTTTTTGGTAATATTCAGACTCATGTCAGCCTCGGCAAGCGACAGCATAACATCATGAGCATCCACCGAATCAGGATCAGTAAGCATACGCCGGGAAAGTTCCATGCTCTCCTGCTGTATGGCGTTGACCTGGCCCAGCTTCTCAAAAATCTTTTCACCAAAATCCGAAGCCCGCGAAGGCTCCTCATCCATCACGCGCGCGGCCCTGGTTCTGAAACCCGCGCCGGAACCGTCAAAACGGTTCACATCCATATTCTTAAGCCCCTTCGCTAAAATACTTGTAATACCCGTATCCATTTAATTATGCCCTCCCAATTTCAAGCGCCCGCATAAACATGCTCCGCGCGCCGTTAATAACCGACACATTCGCCTCATACGCACGCGAGGCGTCGATCATATCCGTCATTTCGTTTACGATACTTACATTCGGATACATAACGTACCCCGCCTGTGGCCCTGACTTGATCGCGTCCTGGTGCGTAGGATCATACACCGGACGCAGCTCTTCCTTCATGTCCTTCTCGATTTTGATAACGCGCACACCCTTCCCCACATCGCTTTCCAGTGCTTTGGGCAGAAAAGCGCTCTTCCAGTCCGGCTTCTCGGCGCGGGGCGCGAGGATAACGCGGCTCCTCCTGTACGGGCCGCCCTCCGCCGTGCGGGTGGTGTTGGCGTTGGCTATATTGTTGGAAATAACATCAAGCCGTAAACGCTGCGCCGTCAACCCGGAAGCCGCGGTATTAATACTCGAAAAAAGTCCCATACTGTTTTATCCCCTTAGTACCAGTTTGATTTGGTTGTAATGACTGTTCGCCACCTGGGTCATAAGCTGGTACATAAGCTGGTTATGCAATACCAGCGAAGCCTCAACCTCCGGATCAACATTGTTGCCGTTATTTTTTGACACGCTCTGAAAATCCAGAACCTTTTTTGGCTTAACCGTCCGGTAATCAATCCTCTGCTTCGCGAAATCCGGCTTATCGGAATCCGGCCTGTGCGTCGGGAATCCCCGCGGCTGTTCGGAATCCAGCGCCGCCTTGAGCGCGCTTTCAAACGTAACATCCGAGCGCTTAAAATGATCGGTATTCACATTCGCCACGTTATTCGCAAGCACTTTCTGCCGCAGCACGCCCACATCCATAGATCGGTGCAGCAGGTCCATCGTCTTGCCGAAGCTGTTATTTATAAACATCGCTTTCCCTCCCTTTATATACTCGGCTCTTCAGGCGGCCCGGATAAGCGTTTTCGCCCGCAGCGGAAACACCTGTTTTTTTTCCATTATGGCGCCTTTTTTGCGGCTTTCCGCCGCAAAAAACCGGGCTTTCCGCTCCAAGTCCTCGGATTTGCCAAAGCAAATCCTGCGGGCTTTCCACTGCAATCCCTGGCGCGCGCCCAGCGCGTGCGGGCAGCCGAA
>JAISAF010000041.1 GCA_031266855.1 Spirochaetales bacterium | reverse complement strand
TTCCCGCGGCCTAAGAGCCTGTTCACTATCTGGAGAAACCTCTGGGTGCGCAAGGGATTGCAGCGGAAATCCTTTTGGCGCAGCCAAAAGATTGCAGCGGAAAGCCCGGTTTTTGGCGTGAAGCGCCAAAAATGCGCCCAAATTCTGATATTGAAGCGAAATTATAAAGATTTTGAACAGGCTCCAAAGGTTTTGTGTTTATCCCCGCCGGGCCGGGGAATAAAACCGCCGCGGGCGGTAACGGCAGGGGGGAAGCTAATCCTTATTTGCTTTTTCTTCTTTGATTTCCCAGGGGTTAAGCAATTCGAGGTTCGGTATATTTTTGAGATCACTGGTATTGCGGGTCACAAGAACAAAATTTTCAGTTAAAGCGGTGGAGGCAATAATGGCATCAGGCAGTTTTATCCTGCTTTGTTTACAAAGTGCGATGGTACGATGGACGACAGGTTCAGTTAATGGGTGGATTATGGCGGCATTCACAAAATCTTCAAGTATCCGCTCGTTTTCAGGAGTGTCAGTGAATCGCAGAATTTCAATTTGGGAAATGACAGAAATGCGGGGCGCGGCGTCGATGATACCTGAAACAGCCTCCGTGCCCGGTTCGGGGAGTTGGCCGGCAAGATACCCGATGATGACATTGGAATCTAATAGATATCCCGTTCCCATTCGGCCCGGCCTTTACGCAAAGCGTTCTGAAAAGCGGCGTACTTTTCGCCGGAAAGGTGAAGCGCTCCGGCGAAACGCTCAGAGAACCGGACTTCCGGCACCATGCCGGTTTTTACCGGTGGATTTACGCGGATGAGGTTAAGGCGTTCCATGTCCCGCAGGAGGTTAAGGGCGCCGGAATTAATAAGGTCTATGGTTAAAGTCATTGGGTAGCGCGTACCCTGTGTATCTCCAGACTTCATGTCTTTAACTATAGCATAAAAAGAAGATAAGGGAAAGACAAGGAATTATGACAAAGAAAATCGTGCTTTTTTTCATGCTCGCCCTGATGGCGGCTCCAGCCTTTGGGCTGGACTTCCTCCTGCGGCCCAAAGGTTTTGTGTTTATCCCCGCCGGGCCGGGAAATAAAACCGCCGCGGGCGATGAACGCTTTGATACAGGCGGCGGCGGGGAGCTGGGCCTTGAGCTTGATTTTTCAAGCATCTGGCCCAATCCGCCTGGACTGGGCTATACCGCGGGCCTTGAAGGCGGATTACTCTCCAATCCTTACAAGGAACCCGCGTTGGGAACCGTGCAAATCTATTCGCTTGACGGCGTACTGGGATTTTATTACTTCCCCCTGTCCCGCCTCTTTACCCGTATTGACGGCGGCGCCGGCGTATATCAGGGAGTCATCGAGGAAGGCAAAGGGGAACCGTCCCTGTGGTGGCGGGCCGGCGGCGAGTTGGGATTCCGTTTTACCCCCATGTTCACCCTGGCGGCAGGAGGCGGCTGGCGGCGGTTTCAAAGCCCCTCCGGCGTTTTCAGTTCCGGCTTCTACGCGGGCCTTACCCTGCAAATCACCCTTGAAACCGGAAAAAGCGGAGCCGGTGAAGGCGCCTCCGCCACGTTTACCCAGGACGGGGGAGTGTACCCGGCCCTGCTCTCCTTATATCAGCGCAGCCCCGCGGGAACCATCACCATACAAAACAACGAAAACGCGGAGATCCGCGACGTGCGGGTAAGTTTCCGCGCCGCTTCCTATACCTCCGGCGAATTCCCCTGCGGCTCCCTGCCCCTTATCCCAAAAGGCCGAAACGCGGAACTTCCCCTGTACGCGGATTTTTCCCCGCAGCTAGTACGCTTCACCGATACGGGGAGAATTCCCGGCGAAGCCGTAATCCGCTACAGGTTTTTAGGACAGGAAAAACAGGCGGTACAAACCATATCGGTACAGGTATTTCACCGCAACGTATTCCCCCAGGCGGACAGCGCCGCCCTGGCGGCCTTTGTGTCCCCGACTTCCCCCAACATCCTCGAATACGCGAAACATATTACCGGACTCGCCCGCGCAAACCGCAGGACAGGGCTGAACTGGAATATGCAGGCGGCGCTGTGGCTCTTCGAAGGACTGCGGGCCGCGGGCCTGAGGCTTGACGACACCCATACCACAGCCGGGGAAGCGCAGTATCCGGCGGAGACCCTGGGCTTCAAAACAGGAAACCCCAAAGACATGGGCCTCCTCTACGCGGCGGCGCTGGAAGCATCAGGCATTCCCGCGGCGCTCGTTCCCCTGGACGGCGATTTTGTCGTCGCCTGTTCCCTCGGCGTAAATCAGGCAGGAGCCGGTTCCCTATTCAACGGCCTTGAGCGGCTACTCATACTAGACACACAGGCATGGCTGCCCCTTTCCATGAACGCCTTCAACAAAGGCTTTCTGGCCGCATGGACCAGCGGTGTGGAAACCCTGAACAAAGTCTTCGCCGAAGGCGGAGAAACTGAACTCATCATGCTGGAAAACGCCAGGGAAACCTACCCGCCCGCCCCCTTACCAGCCCAGCCCGCCACTACCATCCGGGCCGCGGGAGAACTAACAGGCATCGCGGACAGCGTTATGCGCCAGTACATCAGCCGGGACATCCAGCCCCAGGTGCAAAACATCCAGCAGCGCATAAGGACCGCTCCCTCGCCAGCCCTGTATAACCGTCTGGGAATACTCCTTGTCCGTTCCGGCCAAACCGCGGACGCCAAAACCGCCTACGAGCAGGCCGCCGGTATGGGATCGGTCCCGGCCATGACCAACAGAGGAAACCTCGCCCTCATCGAACAGGATTACCCCGCGGCGCGGCGATGGTTCCAGCAGGCCCTAACGCGGGAATCCGGAAACACGGCGGCTCTGCGCGGCCTCGAAAAAGCACAGGCATACGGAGACGCTCAATGAAACAGCATAGAGAATTTGGGCGCATTTCCGGCGCTTCGCGCCGGAAACCGGGCTTTCCGCTCCAAGTCCTCGGAAGCGCCCATGCGCTTCCTGCGGGCTTTCCGCTACAATCCCTTGCGCAGCAGCGGCAACGGGGGAGAAGAGATTTACCGCTAAGCCGGAAAAGTAAAAGAAGGAAAGATTTCAGTTTTTTTTCGACTTCGCGGTTAGATAATTATTTTATCGAAAGAGTTTGGAGGTATTGTCAATGAATGAAATGTTATGCGGCCTTATTGGTGTAGCTGACTACCGCGATTTCGGTAATAACGGTCTGCCTGATGGAATCGACAATCTGTTCAAGCCGACGGGCAACTTCATCAGTGTAGGAGACTTCACCGCACTGTCCGCAAATTCTGGAAGGTACGTTTTTAATAATGACAATACAATCTCCCACATCAGCGGTAAAGGTAGAACAGCCGTCTTTCAACTTGCCTTTGCACATAAAACAGATCATTTTGTCTTCTCCTGTCGTACTCTAAAATCTTCCGACCATTCAGCCGGATTTGGAAAGTATGCGGTTATAAGCCATAACTCTGTTCCATCTGAACCGCAAACGATATGCAGGGGGTTCCCTGTACAGGTCAACCCCAAAACCAGACAGCTTGGAAAAGGATAATCAATTGGATACTGTTCGATTATTTCGCCATTGGTTAATGCGGTCAATACATCATCAGTTCTTATGCTTCGCAGAAGAAGCCGTTCAAGTATGTGGTTTGTCCACCGCAAAGACCGCTGTTCACAAAGACGAGCAATATCTTCCAAGTTCATAAGGAAAGTATAGCAAAGATTATAAGAAAAGAAAATAGGGGGAATAATCATTAACACATTAAAGAAGAAATTTACCGCCAAGCCGGAAAAGTAAAAAAAGGAAGTATTTCAGCTTTGTTCGACTTCGCGGTTAGATATTTTTTGGGGAATTTTTATAGCACGAAGCGGCGGGATTAGAAAAAATGGGAGAGTGGGGAGAATGAGAAGTTATAAAGCAGAGAAAATATCAGGGAGATCACGGGGAAGCCTGAAATCACAGGCTTTGAGGCTGGCAATAATGGGATTAATATCCGCGATAATACCCTGCCGGTACGCCGCAATGAGAATACCGAGAGTACCAGTTATGGTAAGGCCGAGTTCCAGGGCAAATTCGCGGGCCTGGGCATCGTCAAGGATCAAAAGAGGTTCTTTCGTTTCGAGAGCCAGCGCAATAGCGCTTGATTCACCAGGGTCAAGGTTTTTTTTGGATAAGCCTGGTTTTTTCACTGTCCTGGACAGGGGTAACAGTGATCCAGCCGGGAAGACCTTCGCCGTATTCCGCCGCGATTTCAGGAGTAATAAAAACGGTTTGACAGACTTGATGAAGAATATCCAGATTTCCGGTGTTGGTTAACGCAATAAGGCAGCTTGTATCGGAAATAATAGAGTTGTTCAGAAACCTCAGTTTCTGAACAACTGCGGAAACGGTTTCACTATAAAAACAGCGGAATTTGCCGCCATTTTGCGGCAAATTCGCCAGACTTGTGAGAGAACCGGCAGGTTATCGAACAAGTCTAATGATTTTATTGAAAGAGTTTGGAGGCATTGTCAATGTCAGATTTTAATTCACCGGCGGTCTGGGAAAAAACAGAGACCCCATACTTACCCAGCATCTCAACAAAAGCCCTTTTTGAAAGGCCAGCCAGTTCCGCGCAGTATCCCAGGGCAAGTTTTCGATCTTCGTACAGTTTCGCGGCAAGCAGCATCTTTATATCGAATTCGGAAAGCCCGGCCTGTTTCGGCATTTTAAGGTTTATAGTCATCGGGTACTTCGTACCTCCCTCTATACTTTCAAGTATAACGCAAATACGGAACGCGCGTAAAGGCCAGGGCATCGGCGGTCGGCAACGGGAAAGGAAGAGATTTACCGCTAAGTCGAAAAAGTAAAAGAAGGAAGTATTTCAGTTTTTCTTCGACTTTTTCGACTTCGCGGTTAGATATTCCTCTTTTTTTGAAATTTTTTATAGCACGAAGCAATGATTAATATTAAGGAGTAAAGAATGAAAAAGACACTATTGGTTTTCATCCTTATGGCGGGGGCCGCCGCGGTATTCGCACAATCCTTCACCGTACAAAACGTATCGGGACGGGTTGAACAGGAAGCAGGCGGCGGCACATGGAAAGCGGTAAAGGCCGGGGACGCCCTGAGCGGCGCAGCAGTGATCCGCACGGGGATCGGCGCGCGGCTCACCATAGTTTCCGGCGGACGAACCTTTTCCATCGGGGCGGTGCAAACCGGCAGACTCGGCGCCCTGGCCGGAAACACGGCGGGCATACGAATCGACGGGCGGGTAGTCCAAACCGATACCAGCGCGGTAAACCGGACTACCAGCAGGATCAGTACCGCGTCGGCCAGGGCCAGCGACGCGGCGGCGGAAGAGGATATAGCCGCCGAATGAACAGTAAGCGCGCGGCAATTTTTCAGTTTAGGCTCAGGGGGTACCGCTAAAAACGTTGTAGCGTAACAGTTTATTGTAAGCTCAGGTGGCGGTGAGCCGGTGGTGATAGAGACAGGCACAGCGCGTAACGCACTGTGCCTGGTGGCAAACCTGCAAGCGTGGGCGCTTGCTTTTAATTCCGGCGCAGGCAGAGCCTGCGCCGAGCGGAGTTTTAGCGTAACGGCCGCTTGTAAGCTCAGATGGCGGGCCGGTACGGCCCGCACGGATTTCCGCAGACGGAAATCCGTTATGCGCAATTTGCTTTAGCAAATTGCGCATAACGGATTTCCGTCTGCGGAAATCCGTGCGGGCCGTACCGGCCCGCCGCCTGAGCTTACAAGCGGCCGTTACGCTAAAACTCCGCTCGGTGCAGGCTCTGCCTACGCCGGAATTA
>JAISAF010000034.1 GCA_031266855.1 Spirochaetales bacterium | reverse complement strand
CCCCCCCCCGTGCAATATAATTTTATATAATAAAACAGCCCGTAAACATCAGTTTACAAACACACATACACGTATAAATAAATTTCTTCTTTTCAGGAATTCTTTTCCCGCGCGCGTATATTCTCCCAAACATGTGCGCTTTCCCCTGTACTGTACGCGCCGCTTTGTAAACGGCCCATAAAAATTTCTTCTTTTATTTTCCGTAAAAAAATTACACTTCGTCTCAATAAAAGAGGAATGCCGTTGGCAGGCCGGGGGCGGAGCTTTTTAAAAAGGATATGAGCGGCCCCTCCTGTATTTTTTTCAGGGCCGGGCCGCCTGTTAAGGAGTATGTAAAATGAAAAGGAATTATACGGTTATTTTTGCCGCTGCCCTGGCATTGATAGTGTTATGCGCATTCTGGGGCTGCGATTCCAGTGATGACGACGATGGCCCGTCCCTGCCCCACGCAGAAGAAGCTTCCCTAGGGACTGGGGAGATAACGCTGGCAACAGGAGAACAGGTATACGAAGCCGACGGCGCCACCCACTACAGCCCCAGCAACACAGGGAAAACAATACGGACGCATAATGATATCGGTTCCAGTTATGTTCCCCTTGTTTCGGCTGCCAGCAGTATCAGCGATAGCGGAATTCTTACCCTGAAACTGCCTGCCTATTCTTATTGGGCGGAGAGTGACAATGGAGGACGCATCGAAGAAGAAGGACTTACGGCTGATCCTCCTGATGTTCTGACTGTTCACATCTGGGATTTTGTTGTTGAGTCATCGTCTGACGCATTTTACAGAGCAGTGGTAGAGAAAAGAAAAGGAACAGATTCTGTAACCTATTTGTGCGCGAATAAAGATGCCCGCATTTGGGGAGAAGTCGAAGATGATGGTATACGTTTCTCTGTAAATTTGATTTTAAAACAGGGGTGGAATTCGGTAATTGTGAGCGACTCAGGCTCTAGGACAATAGTGAGCGGCAGCCCCGGTAGCGGGTACAGGTGGATAGCGGAGGAAGAGGACTAAATTGGCAGCGCACGGAATTGCCACAGGCAATTCCGTGCGTATAATCCGCTGACGCGAGTCTGCCTATATTTGAAGGAAGCTTATACCGCCGGGGGATCGCTTTTCAGAAGGTTTTCCAGAATTTCAGCGGCTATGGTAACAACGCTTTTGCAGTGGACATCGGGCTTGAAATATTTATCCTTGATGGGCGTACACAGAAGCGTGCCGAATTCCTTTTCAAAATCCGCGATGAATTTTTTTTCTATTTCCTTTATACGCGTACTTTCATGGGCGCGCTCTTTGACGTACAGTCGGCTTAAAACCATGATGGCGCCGGTAAGAGCCCCGCAGACATTGCCAACGGCCATACCCCCGCCAAAACCCGCGGCAAGCAGGAGCGCGTTTTTATCCAGCCCAAGCCCGAGTTCCTCGTTTGCAGCGCGCAGAATGGTTTCGGCGCAGTTCAGGCCGTTTTTTTTCATGTAATCGTTTTTAATTTTTTCCGCTATATGTACATCCATACTATGAATGTACTGTATTGCCTGTTTTACATCAAGGGAAACTCTAAAAACTTTATAGTCGGATGAGTTCTAAATCCACAGGTGTTTTGCGTAAACTTTTTTGCTGAAAAGCAGCGCCCCGCCAATAAGCAGAATAATGCCTATGATGAGCGCCGGCAGCGATGAAAGGAAAAAAAGCAGTTCCCTGCCTGTAATAAGCAGGGCGACGGCGCCGCAGATGAACCACTGTTCGGTGGATCCCAGAAGATAGGCTGTGCGGCCAAATCCCAGCAGGGTAAGCGCCTCCAAACCAAATCTTACCAGAAGTATGTAATCGCCGCCGCCGACGCGGTACAGCAGATTCGCGTTAAAAACCGTTTCATCCACGGGCAGGGAATACACAAGGGCAAGAGAAAAAATCAGAACAAGACCCAAAACAGTACCTAATTTCTGGTAGGTCAAATCCCCTGAAAAGAGACTTCCGGTAAACAGGAAAAAAAGTCCTTGAAAAAAACCGAAATACACCGCGCGTGTAACAATGGTTCCGTAAAACGCGGGTACATGGCTGACGGTAAAGTAGTAGTTTAATATTTTCAGGGTATCGAAGGACAGGGAAAGGACAAACGCCAGGAAAAAAAAGATTTCAAGGGCGGATGTCCGGCGGAAAAGGCTGCGGAAACCAAACCCTCCGGCAACGGAAAAAAGCGATATACATCCGATGGCTACGAGATTGATCAGCAGGGAAGAGGTAAACACTTTTTCGTCGGTATGTGCGGCGTACCGTATCAGGAAAACTACGATTCCGCAATAAAGAAGAAAAAACGCCAGACTCAAAAATACTCCGAGGGCAAGGAAAAATTTCCGTAATTGCAGCGACATACCTTTATAATGTCGGCATATTGAATAAAAAACCGCACTATCGACAACTCAAAACCTGCTTCACAGAATTTTTTAACCGCGAAGTCGAAGAAATTTTTATTCAACTTACTTCCGCTCGGCGTAGGCTCTGCCTGCGCCGGGTTAGAAGCAAGCGTCCACGCTTGCGGCTTTGGAACCAGACTAAAAAGACGCCTGGCATTTTTATTTTTCCGGGGCGAAATAGTTACAAAAAACCTACAGTATCCGCATTACATATCGATATTATAAGGAGATGGGAGGATACCCTATGAAAAGACTGGTTAGTGTAATTTTCTTTATACTGGTTGTGAGCGTGTTTCCCGCTTTCGCGGGTGATGTGGCGACTTTTATAAATCTGGGTTTTTCTGATGATTCGGGCTATTTTATGTTTGGTTTTCATGGAATTGACGGTGAGACAAACAGGCCGTTTGCGGAACTCTATACAGTGGATGTGAAGGCGAATAATTTTGTTCCGGGGGGCGCTGCGCAGGAATCTTTTTCGGAGAGTCTCCAGCCGGGTCAGGACGCGGGCGGGGCTTTTTATACGCTTCTTGAGAAAAACATTCCGCTTGTGAATAAGTTCAGGATTAAACATCTGCGGCAGGGGCGGCTTCTTTATATTCTTTTGAATGGCGATGCTATGAAGGATGTTCTTGAGTTTCGTGATTTCAATACGAAAAACCAGTATTCCGTCCGGCTTAACCAGACTACGACTGGTTCGGGTGCGCGGGTAAGGTCCGCTTTTCATATCAATTTGACGGTTAAGAAGGAAAACGGGGAGGCGCGCTCGTATACGATTGGCCGTCCTGATTACTATCGGGAAAAGGCGATGGGGTACAGAATCCGGCAGATTTTTTTGTCTCCTGACGAGAAGAATCTTGTTTGCGTGATTGAGCGGGATCAGTATTCGGCTACTGGTAAATCTGTACGCTATATGGTAGAAACAGTTAAATTTAATTAACTGCACATAACTGCAAAGGAGCCTGTTCCAAAACAGGGAAAGCCCGTGGGGCGGCAGCCGGTAGGTGATAAAGACGTGCACAGCGCGTAACGCGCTGTGCTTGGTGGCAAACCACGCAAATTTGTCAGAACAAAATTTCGACCGCCAGGTTAGAGCCGAAGAATTGCCGAAGGCAATTCTTCGCCCAGGAAATTGCCTGTGGCAATTTCCTGGCTTGGTGCTGAGCTGCCGTGCGCAAGGGATTGTAGCGGAAAGCCCACAGGATTTGCATTGGCAAATCCGAGGACTTGGAGCGGAAAGCCCGGTTTTTTGCGAAGCAAAAAATGCGCTAAAATTCCGAATCGAAGTAAAATTCAAAATGGGTTTTGGAAAAGCTCATACTTAATGCTGTTTTAGGGAGGGGGCATGGCGGAGCGCATTACGCCGAGAAATGTTAATTACTCGGAATGGTACATCAATATAGTAACAGAGGCAAAACTTGCCGACTATAGTCCTGTAAAGGGCTGTATGGTTATCCGGCCCAGGGGCTACGCGCTGTGGGAACGGATGCAGGCTGTTCTGGATGGCATGTTCAAGGAAACGGGGCATCAGAACGCGTATTTTCCTCTTTTGATTCCTGAAAGTTTTATTAAGAAAGAGGCTGAGCATGTGGAGGGTTTTTCTCCTGAGCTTGCTGTTGTTACTCATGCGGGGGGGGAAGAACTGGAAGAGCCGTATATTATACGGCCTACTTCGGAGACGATTATCTGGAGTATGTATAAGAAGTGGATTCAGTCCTACCGGGACCTTCCTCTTCTAATAAACCAGTGGGCTAATGTTTTGCGGTGGGAAAAGCGGACGCGCCTTTTTTTGCGCACGAGTGAATTCCTTTGGCAGGAGGGGCATACGGCGCACGCGACGGCCGAGGAGGCCCAGGAAGAGACTTTGACAATGCTTGAGGTGTACCGGCGGTTCGCTGAAGAATGGCTGGCGATGCCTGTTATTACGGGGGTGAAAAGCCAGGCGGAAAAATTCGCGGGGGCGGTAAACACGTATGCCATTGAGGCGATGATGCAGGATAAAAAGGCTCTTCAGGCGGGAACATCCCACAATCTGGGGCAGAATTTCGCGAAGGCTTTTGATGTTACTTTTCAGGACAGGGAGGGCGGGCAGTCCCTTGTCTGGGCAAGCTCCTGGGGTGTTTCCACGCGGCTTATCGGCGCTCTTATTATGACGCATTCGGATGACAGGGGGCTTGTGCTTCCGCCGAAGATTGCGCCTACCCAGGCGGTTGTCATTCCTATTTACAGGAATCAGAACAAATCCGAGGTTCTGGTATACGCGCAAAAGATTCGCGATGCCTTGAAGGACAAATTCCGCGTGGAGTATGATTGCGATGATAATAACTCCCCCGGCTGGAAATTCGCTGAATGGGAGCTTTTGGGTGTGCCTGTGCGCATTGAGACAGGCCCCCGCGATATGGAAGCGGGCAGGGCTGTTCTTGTGCGGCGCGATACGGGGGAGAAAATATCCGCCGCGTTTGATGAGATTCCGTCGAAACTTGATAGCCTTTTTGGGGAAATCCAGAGCGGTTTGTACAACAGGGCTTTGGAGTTCAGAGTCGCAAATACCGTCCGCATTTCCTCCTATGATAAATTTCTTGCTTTTTTCAATGAAGGCGAGGGAGGCTTTGCCGAATGTCTCTGGTGCGGGGACGGGGGCTGCGAGGCGAAGATCAAGGAAGATACGAAAGCGACAATCCGGGTATTGCCTTTCGGGAACGAGAAAGAAGCGGCGGGGGCCTGCGTCGCCTGCGGGAAACAGGCCCGGCATCTGGCGGTTTTTGCAAAAAGCTATTAATGTGTTATAATGTACGACGAATGAAAAATCTATCGCGGATGAAAAATATATTGCAAATGAAAAAAACAGGAATACTCTTCATGCGAGCTATTCGTAAGCGTATGTTCCCGAACAGCTCCGGTGTAAAAACTCTTTTTGTTGTCCTGGTTCTTCTTTTTACCGCGTTCCCCGCGTTTTCCCAGGAGGCGGGCGGGGATTTTTCGTTTCAGGGTTTAAGCGTTTTTATTGACACCCTGTGGCTGGGAAATTCCGATACGGACAGCGCGCCGAGTCCTATTATGAGTGTCTGGGGCGTTTCGGTGAAATTTTCCACGCCGGTAGAGAACTGGTACTTCGCGCCTGAAATCGGATTTACGTCGGTGGAATACTTTTATCGCGATGGCGCGGCTTTTCCCGCGGAGATCGAATATGCGGATGCGGTAAAAACCATCAATGTTATTTTAAGTTCTCCCTTTCTGTACCGCTTTACGCCCGCGCCGGACTTCATTATTCATACAGGAACCGGGCCCGCTTTTTCTTTCAAAATTCCCATAACTACCTACGGCGAGGGTTCCGCCGGGGATGTGGGCGGTTATTTTATAGATAAAGCCCGTTTCCTGCACTGGGAGTTTTCGGCCGATTTCGAATGGCTTTTTTTTGATTATCTTTCGTTTTTCGTCCGGGCGCGCGCCATTTTTCCCCTTTACCGGATCTGGGACGGGGAAAGCCGCCCCCTGTATGACGGCCTAATGGCTGGCGGGGGGTTCGGAGTGCGGCTGAGATTCTAAAAGTCGGCACACAGAATTTTTTAACCGCGAAGCCGGAGAAGTTTAATCAACATCAGAATTTGGGCGCCTTTTTTACGGTTTGGGAATTTGCGCCGCAAATTCCCAAACCGTAAAAAACCGGGCTATCCGCTCCAATCTTTTTGCCTGCGGCAAAAAGGATTTCCGCTCCTATGCGCCCGAAGACGGTCGCTTTCCGATAGGTATGGATTGTAGTGGGCGCTGTCGCGCCCCCGGAATCCCTGGCGCGCGCACCAGCGGCTAAGAAGGCCGTCAACGCAGGCCCGCAAAATCGCTCCGCGATTTTGCGACTAACAGACTTCCACCCAGCGGCAGCTTGAGAACCAGTTCCCGGAATTGCCGTGAGGCAATTAGCTGCGCGCAACCCGGCGGTCGCAATTTTGTTCTGACAAAATTGCGGGGTTTGCCACCAAACGCAGCGCGTAGCGCTGTACACGTAGCTATCACCAACCGGCTGCCGCCACCACACTAACAATAAACTGCCACGCTAAAAAGTTTTTAGGAGTTCCCGTTATTCTTTACTTC
>JAISAF010000446.1 GCA_031266855.1 Spirochaetales bacterium | reverse complement strand
ACCGCCGGGTTGCAGCAGCTAATTGCCACAGGCAATTATGCACCCGCGGAATTGTCTGTGGCAATTCCACGGCCTGGTTTTGAGCTGCCACTGCGCAAGGGATTGAAGCGGAAAGCCCGCAGGATTTGCATAAGCAAATCCGAGGACTTGCAGCGGAAAGCCCGGTTTGCGGCGTTTTACGCCGCAAATGCGCCCAAATTCTGATGGGGTATTAAACCCGCTTAACGGACTAAAGTACCCTGATCTATCACTCTATGACAGCCCACTATGCTATACTCTGGAGTATGAAAGCACGAAAAAATCTTCCGAAAACCGCCCTGCCGCGGATTTATTTTATCGACAGGAAGATCGCCTCCGGCGCATACCCTAGTACCGCAAGCCTCGCGAGGGAGTACGAAACCAGCATGTCCAGTATCAGCCGCGACATTGATTTTATGAAAACCATGCTGAACGCGCCCATTGAGTACAGCCCTTTGCGAAGGGGCTACTATTACGCGGAAAAAACCTGGCGGCTTCCCGCGGGCTATACCACAGAGCGGGACATGCTCGCCCTCGGCATGGCGAAGGCCCTCCTCTCGCTGTACCAGAATACCCCGCTGCACGCGGCGGCGCAGGAGCTTCTGGAAAGTCTAACCGCCCCACTGAAAGGCGGGAAAGAGCCGTTCTGGTACGAGAACCGCATCGTCGTGCCGCGGGCATCCTTTGCCTCCGTCATGCCCGAAACCTGGGATATTATTACCAGCGCCCTGCGGGAAAACCGGGTTATTACCTTTGATTACCGCGGCGGCTGGGACACCGCTTACATGCCCAGGCGCGTGCGGCCCTATCAGCTCCTTTTTGATGCCAGCCTCTGGTATCTGTACGCATGGGCGGAGGAGCGCAAAGCCGTCCGCGTCTTTTCCGTATCGCGGATAAAAAACGCCGCGCTCACCACAGACACCTTTATCCTGCCCGCGGATTACGACTACCGTGTTGAGGCCGACGGCAGCTACTTCGGCGTTTTTTCAGGAGCGAAAAAGCACACCTTCCGTGTGGCGTTCTACGATGAGTCCGGCGTGTGGGCAGGCGAGCGCAAATGGGCCGCCGATCAAAGCGTCAGGGAAACAAAGAACGGAATCATTATAACGTTTTCCAGCGTCCAGTATGACAAAGTCCTGGAATGGGTTCTCTCGCGGGGAGGCCGCGCCCGGCCTCTAGCGCCGAAAGTATTGGTTGCCGACTGGAAACGGCACATACAGGCGATGACAAAAAGAGCAAAGGAACGAAAATGAATTTTGTTACAATTGATTTTGAGACGGCGAAGTATTCGCGGGAAAGCGCCTGTGCGGCAGGGCTGGTAAAATTTATTGACGGCAGGGCCGCGGACAGTTTTTATTCATTGATACGCCCGCCGCGGCTGTATATCCGCCCCGATTTTACCAGGATTCACGGCCTGAGCGTGGACGACGTGCGGGACGCGCCGCGTTTCCCCGCTCTATGGGAAAGCGGGGTACTCCCATTTATCGGCCGCCTTCCCCTGGCTACGCATAACGCCCCGTTTGACATGGGAGTTCTGGCCGCCGTACTGGCCTGGTACAGCCTTGAAACGCCGCCGCTGAAATACTTCTGTACGCTGGCCCTCTCGCGCGCCGTCTGGCCGGAACTGGAATCGCATGCCCTGCCCTTCCTTGGTGAAGCGTTTGGAATTACCTATAAGGCCCACAACGCGCTGGAGGACGCGCGCGCCTGCGGGCTTGTCGTCTGCAAGGCCGCGGAAAAGCTGGGCAGCGCGGGATTAAAGAAAACACTCGCCGCGGCGGGAATAAAAATGAAAAAACTCTAGCGGTTTTTAGAGCTGCCATAGTACCCTGTAAAGACGAAACACAAAGAAATATAAATAACCGCGAAGTCGAAAAAGTTGAATCAACCACCCCGCCGCAAGCGCGGGGTATGGTTGTTTCCGATAGGTATTATGGATTGTATCGCGGGTTTAATACCAGCGTCATCCAACAATGCGGCAGAATTAAGAACCGCCCCAAGGGCGGGGTATTAAACCCGCTTGCCGGAATAAGAAAACAAAAAAGTAACAAAAGACTTTGAAAAAGCCCAATTCCCGCCGTTTTTATATAGAAACTGTTTTATCAAGCTGTTCGGAAACTGAGGTTTCCGAACAGCTCTATTCTATTCTATTCTTTTCTTTCTTTGCTTCTTCGACCTTGCCCTTCTTCGCCTTCGCGGTAAAATTGTAAGAGGTACCGGATACTAGTGCCTGTGTACAATTAAAACTTTTCTTGCTATCTACGGCCGCGAATCCTCCGCAAGATCCTTTTCGATTTTCAGAAAATCCATCAGTATGGGGTACCGCGTTAAAAGCTCCCCATATTTTCTCAGGCTCTCCATCCGCTCATCCTCCTGCTGGATGTGAGTCATCATCTGGCTCGCGCTCTGCCGGATCGCCTCTTTCTTCCCGTTAACCTGCTCAAGATATAACTCCCGGCCTTTCACATACAGCGCGGTATCCGGCAGCGATATGCGCGCCGGCATTATGCCAGTAACTTCAAGAGAAGGATACGCGGTTTCAAGAGCGCCGGCGAGCGCATCAAGAATCTGCTTCTCCGCGGCTCCCGGCCGCACAGGCGCCTCCCCGGCAGCCTCAAACAAAGCGCTAATCGCCTCCGCGCATTTCGCGCCAATCCCGCTACGCACCGAACCAAGCCACTCCTCAAGCCCTTCCGGCAAAACATTCTGCTCCCCCGCAAGAACAGGAAAGGAATCCTCCCTGACCCGGTAACTCAACGTTAGGCGCAACTCGTAACGGAAATCCGGCCTGCCATCCAGAAACAGGTTGTAGACATCAGCGGAAGGCAGGTTGCCCTCACAAACGATCTCCGCCGTATAGATTTTATCGGGATACAAATAAAGCGTAAAATTACCAGGAATAAGTTTTTCCCACCTCCAGATAAAAGTGCCAGGACTCACCGGCTTCTCCTCCCAGCCCCGGGTTTTCGTAAAAATAACAGCCGTATTCCCCGCTGGAATCCCAATCTGCACCCAGCCGAAATAAAACACCGTCCCCCCCGCCGCGAGAAGGATAATACAAAGCACCACAAATTTCTTCATTGGTTCCTCGCCCATAATACTAGGAGAAAACGCCGTTTATTGCAAGATGTTTTCCAGTATACTCTGTATATTTTCGATATAATAAAAGATATACTATCCGGGCCGGATACCAGGTTTATTTTGGGCGCATCGCCGCTTCGCGGCGACCGGGCTTTCCGCTCCAAGTCCTCGGAAGCGCCGACGCGCTTCCTGCGGGCTTTCCGCTGCAATCCCTTGCGCGCGCCCAGCGGCAGCCCGCGAATTTGCGAAAGCAAATTCGCGGGCCAGCCCAGGCGCCCTGCGCCCGGGCTGGCCCCACAGGAGATTCCGTAAACACAACCCGGAATCCGGACTGTAAAAAAATTCGACTTGTTCGATAACCTTCGGTTTTCTAACAAGTCCCGTGGATTTTGCCGCGGAATGGCAGCAAAATCCGTCATTTTTACATCGAAGCTGTTCGGCAATTTCCGAACAGCTCTATTACGGCAAGGAGATATACGGAACACCGGAAAAAAAATGAGAAAAACGCTCCTGACAAAGACCTGCATGTTTTTTCTTTTCTTTACGCTCCTGGTTTTCCTGCTGTTTTTCGCGGGAAATTTTCAGGATTTCACCACCGCTTCCCTGGTTCTTCTGCTTGATATACTCAGGCTTTCAGCCTTTCTGTGTTCCGCCGCCGCCGTGGCCCGGACCCTCCGGCTCGTTTTCGCCGTGGCGCGGAAGGAGAGCCGCCAGCCGCGGCCCGGAGAATTTGTCTTTGCCGCTTTCTGCCTGATCTTTGCTGTATGCGTTCTCTTCCTGTCGCAGTTTATTCTTGGGCTGACCCTGCCGAAATTATAACGTAATGGACTCCGCACACAACATATCCGCCAGGCGGCCCCTCTCCCCGGCGCAGGCACGCGCCGCGCGCCTGCCTGTAGGCCGCGGCGGGGGTATCCGCCTGAAAACCGCTGTCGAGATGCAGCGCATCCGGCGCGTTTCCCGCGTACTTGAGGAACTTTTCAGGGAACTCCGCGCGAAAATCGTTCCCGGCGTTACCACGGAAAACCTCAGCGCCTACTGCGAGCGCTGTATCCTGGCAAAGAAAGCCCTGCCCGCCCTGAAAGGCTACAAAGGATTTCCCGCCGCGATATGCGCCTCTGTCAACCAGACGGCTGTTCACGGAGTCCCCAACGCCACCCCCCTTGCCACAGGCGACATTATAACCGTTGACATAACCATCAGCATTGACGGCTGGCACTCCGACAGCGCCTGGACCTACATCGTTGGTCATACCGGCGAGGAAAAACGCCGCCTTGTCAAAGCCGCGTGGAAAGCCACTGTCTCCGGCATTCTGGCCGCACGCGCGGGCGGCAGGCTTGGCGATATTGGCGCGGCAATTGAACACACCGCGAAACGCTTCGGCTGTTCCATCCTGGAAGACTTTGCCGGTCACGGCATCGGCCGCATGCTGCACGAAGACCCCATCATCGTACATACCGGCACACGCGGAGTCGGACAGCCCATTGTCCCCGGCATGGTCTTTACGATTGAGCCAATCCTCTGCCTGGGCCGGCCCGAAGTCCTGACACTCGAAGACGGCTGGACAATCATCACACGCGACGGCAGCCCCGCGGCGCAGTTTGAACACACTATCGCCATCTTCCGCGACAGAACCGAAATCATGACCTACACTCTGGACAATATCCACGGCATTGACCTGCCTCCCTTTTTTGAGCGTCAAAATTCCTCTAAGAGCCTGTTCAACATCTCCTTTAGGATTCGGAATTTTGGCACATTTTTTGCGGTTTGGGAATTTGCGCCGCAAATTCCCAAACCGCAAAAAACCGGGCTTTCCGCTGCAAG
>JAISAF010000426.1 GCA_031266855.1 Spirochaetales bacterium | reverse complement strand
TTCCCGGAACAGCGTGGCGATATTCCCTTTGATAGGATCCGCTGTGAGCTTTCTGATGATAAGAACGTCTATTTTCAGGGGGCCTGTGGTAAGTTCATACTCGAATTTGAACTCCAGCACGTCTTTCCATGGTTCAAGGTCCATGGATATAGCCTCGCAGAAGGCCGGGTGCCAGAGGATAAGTTCGCCGCCGTGTGCTGTCCTGTGTCTGCCGCTCATGGTTTGTATTCTCCTTTCAGGGGAAATGCTACAGGCGCCGCCGGGATTTCCGGCCTCCGGCTGCGGGGGATTTTTCTTTTTCATACTGTTATAATTCAAGGCTTTTTGCTGGTTTGATTGAACGGCGGCGGAAGAATGGTGAAAAAAATTTAAAAAAGCCTAAAAACTTTGCAATCGGCAGCTTAGAACCAGTTCCCGGAATTGCCTGTGGCAATTAGCTGCATATAACCCGGCGGTCGCAATTTTGTTCTGACAAAATTGCGTGGTCTGCCACCAGGCACAGCGCGTTACGCGCTGTACACGTCTTTATCACCAAGCGGCTGCCGGGTGCGGGTTCCAAAGCCGCAAGCGTGGACGCTTGCTTCTCATCCGGCGTAGGCAGAGCCTGCGCCGGGCGGGTTTGCTATGGCAAATTGCGCATAACGCTGTGCAGGGAAACCCGTGTGGTTTTTTGCGGGAGCAAAAAACCACAGACGGCAACGCCCGCGATTTTGCCTTTGGCAAAATCGCGGGGGTTTACCGGGTTGCGCAGTGCTTCGCGCTGCGCAGCATAGCCGATAGGCGCGCGCGAGGGATTGGAGCGGAAAGCCCGCAGGAAAGCGCATTGGCGCTTTCCGAGGACTTGCAGCGGAAAGCCCGGTTTTTTTGCCCGCCTGTGGCGGGCAAAAAAACGCGCCCATATTTTCTTAATTTGGTGAGAGTGGTAAAATTTTACGGATTACCGGGACTGATAAGGGCGCCGCTTAGAACTCCCTGGACATAGGCGTTCCCGCTGGCCCGCACCTGGGAAACGGGGCCCTGTTCCAGAATCCTGCCGGCTTTCATGACAATAAGATTATCGGCAAGCCGCAGCGTATAGGCGGAGTTGTGGGTATTGATAATCAGCATGCAGCCCTCTTCCTGGCGCTTGATCAGAATGTCAAGGACGCGCTTTTCAAAAATATTGTCGATGGAACCTGTCGGGTCATCCAGAAAAAGAATCCGCGGTTTCAGTATCATTGCCCGCATATAGGATATGATCTTTTCCTCGCCGGTAGAATAGTCCGCGGGGCGGTATTCAAGGCTGGTTTGAAAATCAAACTCCCTGGCTAACGCCGCGATACTGGCCGCGATTTCCTCCTGGGACATTCTGCGGCGGTGAAACTGGAAAGGCAGGGCGATATTCTGAAAACCAGTCATGTTGGCCCACAGCGCGGAGTCCTGAAAGACAAAGCCCATTTTTTCGCGGAAAATAAACTGCTGCTGCGCGGACATGAGGTCAATATCCTGATCCCAGGCCAGAACCCTCCCCTTGTCGGGCCGGATAATGCCCGCCGCGGCTTTCAGCAGGCTGGATGTTCCGCTTCCCGAAGTGCCCATAATAACAGTGCAGCGGCCTTCTTCCAGCCCAAGTGAAATGTTGTCCAGAACCGCATGCCCTTTCCTGATGATGGAGACGCCCTCCAGCTCTATCGCGTAACTCATATATCGTAACTCATATATAGTATACCAGGGTTATAACAGCGTCCGCCAGAATACACAGAATAAAACTGCGGCTGACCGCCTTAATCGCCATCTGTGGAATTTCCGTGGAGGATCTTTCTACGCGAAAACCGTAATACGTCGCCGTACAGGCGATAATCGCCCCGAAAATAAGACTTTTCAGAACCGAAGAAAAAACATCGGCGGGAGTCAGATAGGAAAGAAGATTATCCACATATTCGTTAAACTGGAGCGGCCTGATAAACTGCGTAACAATAAACGAACCTAAAAGTCCGAAAATATTGAAATACAAATTCAGGATTACCATAGACACCGTAACCCCCAGAAAACGCGGTACGATAAGGTATCCGATTGGGTTAATACCGAATGAGATATACGCCTCAATTTCGTGCGCGACAACGGAGTACCCCAGCTCCGTCGCCATAGCCGTACCGGAACGCGCGATGATAATAAAGGCCGTCAGAAGCGGCCCCAGCTCGCGGGTAATGACCGTAATCAGAATGGGGTACACCAGCATCGCCTGTCCAAGCTGCGCAAGCAGGCTGCGGCCCTGAATGATAATAAGCGCGCCCATCGCAAGCGAGATGATGGCGATAATCCACAGGGCTTCAAATCCCGTGAAAAGTATCTGCATAATCAAAACCCGGTAGCCGTACTTGGGTTGTATGTGGCGGAGAAAGCGGAATGTCCTTTTGTGTACCTCAAAAATATAGCCCGCCGCGTATAAGGAAGCACCCATATACCGGATAAAACTTTCGCCTATGTATCGCAGAAATTCGCGCACTCTATACACGAAAACAGCATATCGCATTTCCACGTTTTCGGCAATCTTCAAAACCCTCAGGAAGCGGGGCAAGCGCATTTACTTTTTTCAGCGCCGGAATTCCCCTAAAAGCCCGTTCAAAAAACCCTTTGTAATTCGGAATTTGGGCGCGTTTTTTTGTCCGCGTCGCGGACAAAAAAACCGGGCTTTCCGCTCCAAGTC
>JAISAF010000425.1 GCA_031266855.1 Spirochaetales bacterium | reverse complement strand
TTACCGGGTACTACCGTATAAGCCGCCTGAGTATCGCGTCCTCACGCCGCCAGCGGGGGCGGACTTTTACCCGCAGGTCAAGCTGTATCCGGTACGGAAAAATTTTCCCCAGCTCTTTCTGGGCCCCGACCCGGATGGATTTTATGCGCGCGCCCCCAGCGCCAATGAGTATGCCCTTCTGCGATTCGCTTTCCACAATAATAAAGGCCCGTATCCACAGCCGGGGAGGTTTCCCGCCGTCAGGCGCCATACCCGTTTTATTTTCATCCTCCCCAGCCTCCCCGGAAGTCTCCATATCCGCAACCTCCACATACAGAGCGTGCGGAAGCTCCTCCCGGCTTACGGCAATGGCATGCCCGCGGATGATTTCGGCGACGCGGAACTCCGGGTCCTGGTCGGTGTAGTAATCCGCGGGATACAAAGCCCCGCCCTCAGGCGCGCGGGCGAAAAGCAGGGTTTTCAGTTCCGCGATACCGCTGCCTGTCAGGGCGGAAACCGGAACAAGTTCCGCCTGAGGCAAACGGCTCTGAATAAAACATCTGGCATCTTCAAGCCCGTTCGGCTCTACATCGATCTTATTCAAAGCGGCGATGACGGGGCCAGGAAAAGTTTTCAAATGTTCCGCCACAGCCTCCTCCTCCCCGCCCGCCGGCCGCAGGACATCGCTTACATACAAAACCATATCGGTTTCCCCCAAAGCCGCGCTTACCAGACCCGTCATGCGCAAGTTAAATTTCTTCCGCGAATTATGCCAGCCGGGAGTATCGATAAGGACAAGCTGCCCCCGCTCCTCAGTAACAATTCCCCGGATTTTGTTGCGGGTTGTCTGCGGAACATCAGCCGTAATGGAAACCTTGTATCCGGTAAGGGTATTAAGCAGCGTGGACTTGCCCGCGCTGGGCCGTCCGACAATGGCAACAGTCGCGCTTTTCATCGCGCTTATTATACCCGCGCCAAAAAGAAATTCAAGAGAAAATCCCCAAAAGCAGAATACAGGCGGATTACACGAAAAGATAACCAAAAAGAAATCCAACCGCGAAGCCGAAAAAGTAAAATAACTATAAGAATCCGCTCAAAAAACCATTTATATTCGGAATTCGGGCGCATTTTTGGCGCTTTGCGCCAAAAATGCCGGACGTAGGCCGTACAAGCAGACCTGAAAAATCGCGAAGCGATTTTGGAAGTGTTCTTTCAACAGAACGGGCCGCCCAAGTCCTCGGAAGCGCCAATGCGCTTCCTGTGGGCTTTCCGCTGCAATGCGCCCGAAGACGGTCGCTTTCCGATATGTATGGATTGTAGTGGGCCCTATCGCGCCCCCGGAATCCCTTACGCGCCGGAGCGGCTGCGTTATACCGTGCAAGCGTGTCCGCAAAATTTTAACTTTCTTTCTTCGACTTCTTTGACTTCGCGGTAAAAATTCTTATTTGGAAGTATGCCTCACATTTTCGCGTCTTCGAGGGCTTTTTCAACGGCCTCAAGAAACTGATTGTACGAATTGGTCGCGCCGCTGACAGCGTTTACTCCGTCCAGGCTGCCGGAATCCATGTATTCCTTCCGGTACTGCTCCATAGCCCGCACCGCAAGCTGAGCCTTCGCGTAAAAATCCCTGTTGGAAATTTCCCCGTTTACCTTGCCGTAGTCCTCGTCCTTAACCGAGCCGTCTTTCTGCCATGTAAGGAAAACGCAGTCCGTGACTTTGCCGCCGCGTATGGTCAGCGTAACCTCGGCATAGGCGCCCCGTTCGTCCTTGCCGCTAAGCGCCGAATATTCACCGTCCCTGTAGGACGCGGAGCCGCAGCCCGCGAAAATAATGACAAGCGCCGCGGCGGCTATCAAATATTTCATACCGGAACCTCCTCATGTATATTCCTGGCTATCCGCGCGACGCGGCCATGTTCAAGGATTACCGTGCGCTGCGCTTCCTCCGCCACTTCGGGATCATGCGTTACCACAACCAGCGTACTGCCCTCGCGGTGAAGCTGGCGGAAAATATCCAGCACAATGCCCTCGTTTGTCTCATCAAGATTCCCTGTCGGTTCGTCGGCGAGTATCAGCATGGGATAATTGATTAAGGCCCTCGCGATGCACACCCGCTGCTGTTCCCCGCCTGAAAGCTGGCTGGGCAGGTGCTTTGCCCTGCCGGCAAGGCCAACGCGCTCAAGCGCGCTCAAAGCCTCTTTCTCGTCGGGCATGCTGTGGTAGTATTGCGCGACCATAACGTTTTCCAGCGCGGTCAGATAATGAATTAAATGAAACTGCTGGAAGATGAGTCCGATTTTATCGCGCCGTATGGTTGTCAGATTCCGCGAGTTCTCCCGTGAAATTACCGCCCCGTCCAGAATCACCGAACCTGTTGTCGGCCTGTCCATGCAGCCAATGATGTTCATCATTGTTGTTTTGCCGGATCCTGAAGGGCCCATAATTGCTACCCATTCGCCCTGGCTGATTGTCAGGTTAATGCCGCTGAGGGCTTTCAGATTCCCGTATATTTTTGAAATATCCTTGAGTTCCAGTAAGTTCATCGCGTCTCCTTATCAATAAAGAAATAGACTTGTTCGATAACCTTCCGGTTCTCTCACAAGTCTGGCGAATTTGCCGCAAAATGGCGGCAAATTCGGCTGTTTTTATATTGAAACTATTCCTGAAGCTATTCAGAAACTGAGGTTTCTGAACAGCTCTAATAAAGAAAAATAACCGCTAAGTCGAAGACGGGCAAGGCCGAAGAAGCAAAAAAAGGAAAGTAACAAATCTTTTCTTTTTGACTTCGCGGTAAATATCTGAAAACATGCTTTCGTATAATCAGGCTGATAGTACATCGTAACGTCTGAAAACTTACCAGGTAAAATAACCGCTAAGTCGAAGAAGTTAAATATAAGAAATAAAATATTTTTTACTCTCCTTCTCCTCCTTTTTCGACTTCGTGGTAAATCCCGAAAAATATGCTTTCGTATAATCAGGTTGATAGCACATCGTAACGCCTGAAAATTTATCTGGTAAAATAACCGCTAAGCCGGAGAAGTTAAATAAATATAAGAAATAAAATATTTTAACTCTCCTTCTCCGGCTTATTTGACTTCGTGGTAAAATTTTAAGGCTGCCGCTGCGCAATGGGATTGTAGCGGAAAGCCCACAGGATTTGCATTGGCAAATCCGAGGACTTGGAGCGGAAAGCCCGGTTTCCGGCGCGAAGCGCCGGAAATGCGCCCGGATCTTTGAACGGCGGAATAAACCTGATAATTATTTTAGTTTTTATGCGGCGGGCGCCTCCTTATTCTCCGCGCAGGACGATGGCCGGGTCCACGTCGGTAGCGCGGCGTACTGGTAAAAGACATGCGAGGCCGGTTACAATTACCGAGGCCGCAATCGTAAAGGGAACAATCAGGGGCTGGAAGGCTATGGCTCTGCCGAAAACGCTGATGCTTACCTGTCCGGCGAAAACGAAGCCAAAGACCGATCCAAGGATTCCGCCTATGGCGCCGAGGAAGAGTCCTTCGCCGAGGAATTCCGAGATGATGCTTTTATCGGCTGCGCCGAGGGCTTTGCGTAGGCCGATTTCCTTGCGGCGTTCGGCGACTACCGCCATCATGGTTGTGGCGACGCATATCATGGTGAGGAGGAGTACAATAACCGTTACCAGATACACGAGGGCCTGGAGCTTGGTCAGGACGGTTTCTTCTGATTCGGTGACGCGTTTTACCAGCCGGGGGCTGAGGCTGGGAATTTTTTCCGCGATGGCGCGCGCGATTGCCTGGAGTTCTTCCCCGGAGGCGGAGATGCTGCATTCGGCGGTTTCGATGGCGCCGCTTTCGGCGGTCATTTCTTCAAAATCGGCGAGTGTCATGAAGACAAAGGCTTCTTCCGCGCCGCCTGTCTGCACAATGCCGGATACGGTAAACTCCCTTTCAAAGCCGCTGCCGTGAAAATCCGTACCTTCTATGGTAAAGGCGCTTCCTGGGAGAAGATTGATTACATCCGCTACTTCCTGTCCGATAAGGGTTTCTCCTGGGGTTTCCGGCCAGCGGCCTGAGACAAACCAGTAGGGGCTTGTTTTGCGGGCTTCTCCCAGATCCGTGCCCGCGGCAAGGAAGGGCTGGGAATTAATTTTAATCATGCGGTAACGGTAGGGGGCGATGCCGATAAGTTTATCCGGCGGGAGAAGGGCGGCGGCGTCTTTCATGGTTCGTATACTGAAGGTGGCCTGGTTTCCCGCGGGTACGATAACGAGGTTCGCTCCGTAGGATCGGAATTCCTGTCCCATTTGGCGGGGGATGTCGTAGTAGATCGTGATAAGCCCGGAAAGTACTGTTGAGCCGATTGCCACGGCTAGCAGCGCGACAAGCATCCGTGAACGCCGGCGGATAATTGAGCGTGTTACCATGCGCAGGAAAAATCTTTGCCGTCTCATCTGGTTTATCTCCCGTGAAGGACTTCTGCCGGACGAAGGGAAAGCAGAAACCGTATTGAGGGTATGCTTCCTGCCAGAGTTACCAGCAGCACCAGGACTGTTACCAGGGGGATTACCAGGGGTTTTATGGTAATGGCGGAGCCGAAAACCGTATGTCCGATAATCTGGGCAAATCCAAGTCCCGCAAAATATCCTATGCAGCCGCCAAGGACGCCTGTTATGAGGATTTCCGTTAGTACCAGAAGCGATACCGGCAGGTTATGCGCGCCCAGGGCTTTTAAGAGGCCGATTTCCGCGGCGCGTTCCATAACGCCGGCTGTAACCAGGTTGGAAATTCCGAGCGCCGAACCCGCGAGGCTTAGTATGGTAATGAGCAGCATAAGGAGTTGTGTTTTTTCGAGGATAGCGCCTTCCGAGGCGGCGACCTGCCGTATGGGTTTGGAGACCGCGCCGCTGACTACTTCGTCGATTTGGTAGCAGATGGCGCTCACGTATGCCGTGCAGTACCATGTTTCCCATTCGGCCTGTGACAGGCCTTTGGGGTCCTGGGCGGCCCGGCGGGAAAGCTCGTTGTCCGGCGTTGTCAGGGCGCTTACTTCGACACGGCTGACGAGGCCCGGTTTTCCCGCGAGTGTCTGGGCCGCCGGGAGCGGGATATATATCTGCTCGTCTTCCGCGCCGCCCGCGTTAAAAACGCTTGCGACCCTGAAATCCATTGCCGCGCCGCTGGTCTCAACGCGGATGGTGTCGCCTGTCGAAACCGAAGCCCTGCGCGCTACCGCGCTTCCTACCATAGCGGAATTTCCGCCGGTGTTTCTGCCTGTGTCTCCGCTTCCGTCCCCGTCCATCGGCCCGTCCGCCGGCCAGACGCCGGAAAGCTCCCACCAGTTTTTCATTCTGCTCATTCCTGTGTCCAAGGCCTCGCCTGTTGGCAGTTCAAGATGATGGGAAAACCATGCGCCGCACACCTTCACTTCCATACTGTTCATGCCATTTATGCCAGTCGTGCCATTTATGCCATTCACGCCCTCTGAGGGAGAACCCAGGCGGGCGTTCAGGCTGAGGTAGGGCGTAAAATCAACGATGTTAAAGGCCCAGAAAATCGTCTTGATTTTTCCCAGGTCTTCTTCCAGCAGATACTTGTCCGAGACGCCCTCCCCCTCTGCCATTCCGTACAGTGAATCAAGCAGCGAAGCGCCCTGCGGAAGGACATTGATGTTCGCGCCGTAGGTTTTCAGTTCCTGGTTTACCTTGTCGCCAACGTCAAACATCACATTCAGCATGGCGGTCGCAAGGGAAGAACCCAGGGCAATCGTAAAGGCAATCATCAGCATTTTCCCTTTTTGCCGGAAAAACGTTCCCCGTACCATCCTCCAGAACATGGCGCCTCCTTATACCGCGAAGCGGTGCTTTTCCTTTTCCAGATCAGCGGTTTTTATAATCATATTTCCTTCTTTGAGGATATACGCAAGGGGGACGGGATTACACCCGCCCTTAAAGCCTATGGTTTGTTTATTCATCACTACATCGCAGAGTTTACAGATAACTTCGTTTTCCCGTTCATAGTATCCTGTCGGGCCGCAAATATCGCAGGCGTCAAGTCCCACGCCGAAAGCGGCTTCGTTCTTGCGTATAATAATGAAACGCATTTGTGTCCCGTCCGAGGCTGTATATTCGTAGCGGTGCAGCCGCCCGTCCATGATTGTATCGAGGGAGACCAGAATATCCCCGCCGTCTATGGTCATGGGTTCCGCCGGTGAGAGTACCACTTCCTTCGCGTCGTAGGCTTTCAGGGCGGTAAGGGAGAATACCGCAAAGACAAAGCACACAATAACCAGGGCGCTCCAGCGTTTGCGTTCCCGCATCGCCGCCCTGATTTTCCTGTGCTGGGCGGGATTTGTCCAGCCTCCGGCGGGAGGGCGGCTTTTTATGTACAGAATAAAGGGCAGGACGCAGCTTATCGCCAGAAGGCTGTAAAGAAAGAAGGTGTTGTAATTGATAATAAGAATAATAACGCTGAACAGCCAGCGGGGCATGGGGATAATGCGCCGCGCGAGAAGGAACTGGATTATCGTGGCAAGCTGGTTCACCATAGTAAGGGCAAGCCCCGCGCAGAGGAAAATGGATATTACTTTCGCGGAAAGGCGCGAGGCTGTATGAAAAAGGGCCAGCGCGCTGAGTATGACAGCCAGAAGCCCGAAGAGATACCCGGCAAACTTAAAAAGAAAATCCGTATTAAAAACGCTTTCCCCAGCCAGTACGAATTCCGTGGGATAAAGAAATACCGTGGGAAGGGCGTAAAAAAGCAAAGCGGCAGGCAGGACGGCGAAGGTTCCCTGGAATATTTTTCCCTGTATACCGGAAGAATCTTCGTCGTCTTTCCCGCAAGAGGGTACATCAAAAGAGCGTACACGAAAAGCCCGTACAAGGAAAAAAATGAACACGGCGCCCGCGGCGAGGGATATGGAAAGAACGGCGATATTGACGTATTCCCTGTTGATGTGTACGGTAACGCGCCGCAGAACAGCCAGGACAAGAGCGCACACCGCGCCCGCTGCTGCCCCCGCGGCTGCCTTTTTCCCGCAAATCCGGCTTCCCCGCAAAGCGGCGCTAAGAATCAGCGAAACAAGAACCGCGGGAACCATAAGGTTCTGTATGACCTGTATAAGATATTTTAACATTTTAAAACCTGAAAAAAATTAAAATCAAGAAAATCGTGAACCGCACGGCCCGCCGGACTTTAAGGATGTTTCATAGTGCGGCAGTGCGGTTCGTGATTCATTCTCTATAGCCTGTTCAATATCCTGCCACCCTAGTCGTGCAAGGGCGGGCTGGTCGCGAATTTGCATTCGCAAATTCGCTGCTCGCCTATGCGTCCTGGCTGGCCCGCGAATTTGCGTCCCGCAAATTCGCCCGCTGCGCGGCGCAAGGGATTGCAGCGGAAAGCCCACAGGATTTGCATAAGCAAATCCGAGGACTTGAAGCGGAAAGCCCGGTTCCCAGCGCGGAGCGCTGGGAATGCGCCCAAATTCCGAATTTCAAACGGATTCTTGAACAGGCACCCTTACAGCCTACCAGGCACGCGGGATGTAGTCAAACTCCCATTCCGCCACAAGAGGCTGGGTCCAGAACCGACCGGGAACGCCGGTTTCCTGATCGATGTGGAGCAGATAGCCCTGCGATTCGGGACTCTGGATGATGAAGCGCACGGTGTAGGAACCGGCATCGCCGAGCTTAACATTCGCACCGTAATGCGGGCCGTCGCTCGCGTTCATCGGCATGAAGTTGCCTTCAAACCGTTTGCCGTCTTCCTTTCTGACGCACTCATACCTGACGGTAAGGTTGGGGACAAAATCGCCCGCGCCGTAGCCCAGTTCGTTGCCTTCAAGGGCGGAAATATCGGCTTCAAGATGCATGTCCGACTCGGCCTTGGACAGGCTATTCCCCGCGGGCAGCATGTCTACAGGCTGGAAGTACACGCCCGCTACGTTGATGTAGGGGGTTCCTGCCGGGGATTTGAACTCAATGTCATCTCCGATAGGAAACTCCTCGAACCCGGCTACCTCGCCGGGTGTTACCATACTGGCAGGCTGTGTGCCTTCCTGTTCCCCGCCGGCGAATCCCGTCGCGGCGCAGACAACCAGTAAAAGAAGCGCAAGTACATGTTTCATGTTCATTGTGCTTTCCTCCTAAAAAAAGATTTCTCAAATGGCACTAGGGCCCTTGAGTTGAATACCACAGTCAAAAACCACAGTAAACGGAAGAACCTTCTGTTTATCCGCTCACCACAGGTTCCCGCCGCACCCTGCCCCAGCGGCGGATTTGAATAAAAATCGTAACGACAGTAAGCAGAAAAAGAATGAGTTGAGGGATCAGGGTTTCAAGGGTAGGATAAATTCCCAGAAGCTCCACTGACCCGATCCCTTCAACAGGCGTTACGCTTACCAGATTGCCTTCCTGCAATTCCTTGACACCCGCTCCGGTAAAGGAAATCGACATGATAAAAAGCAGGATACTTGTTCCCAGAAAGAAGGGTTTAAGCGGCAGCCTGATGCTTAAAAAGCGGATAAGAATGTACACCACCACAAGGAGCACACAGCCGACACCCAGCCCCGCCCATACCATGCTGAAATAGATCTGCGTTTTAGCCAGAACCGCCTGATAAAAAAGAATTGTTTCCGCTCCCTCGCGGAAAACAGCGAGAAACGCGGCAAAGGCCAGGGAGAAAACGCTGCCCGTCGTAATGGAACTCTGAACCTTATCCTTGATATAGCTCGTCCACGCCTGGGATTCCGCCTTGGAAACCATCCAGTTGCTGACATAGAAAAGAACCGCGACCGCCAGAAGCATAGTAAAACCCTCGATAAGTTCCTGGTTCTGGCCCGCGTCGCGAAGCAGGACACCCAGAATGAACGCCATACCGACGCTTGAAACCAGCGCGATGAGGGAACCCCAGTACACGGCCCGCGTTTTATCCTTGTTACCGCTCTTAATAAGATAGGCGATGATGGCGCCGACTATGATAATTGCCTCGAAACCTTCCCGCGTTATAATAAGAAGCGCCTCAAAAAATACGCTCCAGCGGTTTTCCTTTTTTCCATCAAGAGTATTCGCGTCCTCGCGCAGCATTTGAATAAGCCGGTCAAGCCCCGCCCGTACTTCCGCCTGCGGAGCCTTCGCCAGTATCGCCTTTTTCACCGCGCTGAACTGGTACTCCACCGTTGTGGCGCGTTTACCGGAAATCCGGCTCATAACGATTTTCTCAAAGCCCTCTTTCTCGTAAAATCCGTAATAAGCCACATCAACCTTGTCCCGCGCCGCCTCCAGGTTCCCTGAAAGGAATACATCGTAGGATTCGTTCAAAACCGCCTCCATAGCGTCGACCATTTCGTTCCACGATTTGTACGCCGCGAAAACCGGCCCCGCTAAGGCTGTCAGAAGATATACCGCGATGAGGAATATCGATAGCTTTTTAAACACTTTTGCGCCTCCGCAAATTATACTAATTTTCGCTATAATAATTAGCAATACCTAATTTCTTTGTCAAGAGGGGAAAACGGTTTTTTTCAGAATAACAGTGTTTTTTTTAGGGCGCATTTTTTGCGGCTGCCGCCGCAAAAAACCGGGCTTTCCGGGACTCCGCTATCGCTCCGGCCCCGGCGCCGCGCGCCGTGGCTGCTTCGCATCCCTCCAATCCCTTGCGCGCGCACCAGCGGCAACGCGTCCGTGTGAATGCGAAGATTTCACTCGGACGCCGGGTATTCGTTTCGCATGACAGTATTCCCCGCGTTATACGCCACGGAAATAATTGCCGCTGGCAATTATTTCCGTGGCCTGGTTTCAAAGCCACAAGCGTAACCGTGAGCTTAAAGCGTGGTGGCGGCAGCCGGTGGTGATAAATACGTGCACAGCGCGTAACGCGCTGTGCCTGGTGGCAGACCACGCAATTTTTCCCCAGAAAAATTGCCTCCGCCTGGTCGCGCGCAGCTAATTGCCGCTGGCAATTAGCTGCCCCGGAATTGCCACAGGCAATTCCGGGAACTGGTTCTAAAGCTGCCGCTTGCAAAGTTTTTAGGCTTTTTTAAATTTTTTTCACCATTTTTTCCACCGCCGTTCAATCAAACCAGCAAAAAGCCTTGAATTATAACAGTATGAAAAAGGAAAATCCCCCGCAGCCGGAGGCCGGAAATCCCGGCGGCACCTGTAGCATTTCCCCTGAAAGGAGAATACAAACCCTGAGCGGCAGACACAGGACAGCACACGGCGGCGAACTTATCCTCTGGCACCCGGCCTTCTGCGAGGCTATATCCATGGACCTTGAACCATGGAAAGACATGCTGGAGTTCAAATTCGAGTATGAACTTACCACAGGCCCCCTGAAAATAGACGTTCTTATCATCAGAAAGCTCACAGCGGATCCTATCAAAGGGAATATCGCCACGCTGTTCCGGGAA
>JAISAF010000397.1 GCA_031266855.1 Spirochaetales bacterium | reverse complement strand
TCCCGCGCTCGCTTAAAATCTCCTCTTCCGTTTTTCCATTCATGGGCTGCGATACAAAAACTTTCTTTTTTTTCATCTCCCCATACCCTCTTTTATTCACTCTTGATTCAGCCTTACCTCTTCGGCCTGACGGTAAAGTTCTAACCTTACGCTTTTTTGTGTTTAGTGTAATAAAGGTACTATATGAGGAGCAAACCTGATAGTCATAATTTCGCGAATCGGCAATATTTTATTTTTCCGTTCTGTAACTCCTTATATTTTATAAGGAGTTATTTTTGTTCTAATAGTCCCTACGGGAATCGAACCCGTGTTTGAAGAATGAGAATCTCCTGTCCTAACCGCTAGACGAAGGGACCGCCTGTCTTCCCGGGGAGGACTCGAACCCCCACGAACAGATCCAGAGTCTGTGGTGCTACCATTACACTACCGGGAACCGTATTTCAACCGCCGCCACATATCGCATGCTATACTGAAAACAGACTCTACTAAAACCACAAAATTTTGTCAAGTAGCGGCAGCTCGGAAACAGGCCTTGAATTGCCGAAGGCAATTCAAGGGGCGCATAATTGCTGTTCAACAATTATGTGGCTGGAACCAGGCGGAGGCAATTTTGCCGGAGCAAAATTGCCCATAAGGGAATCTCTAAAAACCTTCAATTTCTGATTTCAAATCCTAAAGGAAAAAATTGCTGTGAGCGGCAGCTCAAAACCAGCCCACGGAATTGCCGCTGGCAATTCCGTGGGTGCATAATTGCTGTTCGGCAATTATGCACTGTAACCAGCCGGTCGCAATTTGGGGACAAAATTGCGTGCTCTGCCACCAAGCGCAGCGCGTTATGCGCTGTGCACGTCTCTATCGCTACCGGCTGCCGCCACCACGCTTACAGTCCGCAGTTACGCTTACAGGTATAAAAAGTTTCCTGTGCGTACTACCAGCAACAGAAAGTTTTTAGAGATTCCCCGGATTTCCGGCTGCGGAAATCCGCGGGCCGCTCCCTGTAGTACCAGGCCGTACAAGCAGACCTGAGAAATCGTGAAGTGATTTTGCAAGTGTTCTTTACGCAGAACGGTCGATCCGGCTGCCGCCACCACGTTTTCAGCCAACGGTTACGCTTGCAGATCTGCCACCGTGCACAGCGCGTAACGCGCTGCGCACGTCTTTATTACCAACCGGCTGCCGCACCCAGGATTTTCCCGGATATTGAACAATCTCTAACGCATCTCAATTCTTTCCTATCCAAAAGATAGAACCCTGACGCCTGTCGCCCTTCCTTATTTTTCTTCCTCTTTTGCTTCTTCGCCCTTGCCCATGCTCGCCCATGCCCGCCCTCGCCTTAGCGGTAATTTTCCTCCCCCATCGATTTACGCGGGCCTAATGCGGCGGGCCTCAAGGTAGAACCGTTTTTCCGGCGCTTCTCCAATGGAAAACGCCTTACGGGGCAAAACCCCGTCGCGGCGGACAATGGGAAACAGCTTCGATTTTGGAAGGGCAGGAAGAAACAGCCCCAGGCTTGTTTTTCCCGAACACAGCGAGAAAAGCGAATCCGTACCGTGGATATAATCAATTTTCCCTTCTTCCCCTTCCGCGGAGGAAAACTCCTCAAGAAGTTTCTGCGCGGCCGCCGTAGGCAGAATTGCGCCATCTTTGGGAAAGCGGAGCAGGGCAGATTCCCCGGCAGCCAGGACGCCTATGGTAAAAACCGTTTCCCGGTCTTCGTTTTTCCAGGCGGAAGCGCAAAGGCTTTCGGTCTCAGCAAAAGAGGCGGTCTTTTTCAGGCTGAAACCAGGCTTTTTTTCCAGAAAGGCGAAGAACGCCGCCGGATGTACGCCCTCCAGAACACGGTGAATCGGATGGAACTCAATACCAGGATCGTAAAGGCTGACGACTTCGACCAGAGCATAGCGGGCAGGATGGGATTCGCGTTCCACAGGGGACAGCGGCGCCCTGATCTCCTGCCATGCCGCCTTTGCCGCCGCCAGGGAATGGTTCCCGTCTCCCATCGCGAAAAGGATTTCCGGGTGTGATGAGTTTTTCTGCAAAGCAGCCAGTCCTTCCGCGAGAAGCCCCTGAGCCTTGTGCGAAGGCAGAAAACGCCCGCTGATATGACCGCAGTTCATCATCAAATCGCCTTCATACACAGGCCGTTCACCACGCGCAAGCTCAAAAAGCCCGCCCAACACAGCGTTCTGTTCGTCGTCAATTAAAACCATAATGTGCGGCAACTCAATAACCGCGTCCCTGCGTATCCGAATCCGGGGAGGAAGGCGCTCCACAATTGTTCCCTCCGTAGGCCGTATCAGGCTCCGGCTCTCCGGCGTGTAATCGTAACACTCCATATCCAGAGCCAGCACCATGCCCCTGCGCGAAGCGTGGTACGGAGTGCTCCTGTCCACCAGAATAAGACCGGGTGGCAGGGGCCGCAGAACGCCGTCCGCCAGATAGTCCGTCATAGCTTTTTTTATGGTAGCGGCAGCCTCCCCGGTTTTCCCCGATTTCAAATACAGCTCCGGAAGAATGCAACGCAGCGTCGAAGGCTTCCCCTCCACGATACGCGCCGCCCTGTCCCAAAACTCCGGCTGCGAAGTATACTGGTCGCAGGCAATCACCGCCCAGGACCGTATATCAATCCCCTCCGCCGGAATAAGTATCTCCGGCAACAAAACGCCACAGGACGCAAGCGCCGCGCGAGATTCAGATTGTACCATGAATGTATTTTCCATATTTTTTGAAAACAGGACAAGGGGTTTTGTGCTGAATATGTACACAGGAGATTTTATCTTTTTCATTTTGGGCACGTTTTTTTTGTCCGAAGACGGACAAAAAAAACCGGGCTTTCCGCTCCAATCCCTCGCGCCCCACGGGCTTTACACCGCCCGCAGCGGTATAAATACCGCTGCGGACGGCGTTAAACCCCAAAAGGTGCCAGGTACGTTTTTAGATGGCACATTATAAAATAGTACGCTATTCCGTGAAACGTAAAAACGTACCTGGCACTTTTTTTTAGCGGCAGGCGGCAGCCTGAAAACCAGGCTGCGGGCATAAATTGCCAATGCAAAAATTCGCGCATAAACCCCCCGCCCCACAATTTAATAAAAAAATAATAATAAAA
>JAISAF010000222.1 GCA_031266855.1 Spirochaetales bacterium | reverse complement strand
CTTCCAACCACCCTGACGCCGCGTCCTTTTTTCAGGGTTTCCGCGCAGGCGTCGGCCAGTTTTGACCAGACCTCGACTTCGAAAAATGAAACCTCCTTCTGCTGCCGGTTGTCCATGCTGCGGTAAGACCTGTTGCATGCCAGGCTGAACGTGCACACCTGCGTACCGCGCGGCGTTTTGTTCAGATTCGGATCCCTTACCAGATTACCCTCAACAAGAATAGAGTTCAGACTGTTCATATAAAGCCTCCAAAAAAAACAAGATGTGTATTTCCATATATTATAATCAATGAAATTTAACGGTTTGATTGAACGGGAGAGAAAAAAAGTGTGATTTTTTTCATTTTTTTTAGGAAATTCCTGAATTTAAGGCGGAACCACGGTAAATCCGCCGCTGTCAGGGTACACCGGAACCGGCCCTGAACCTGACCCGCAAAGAAAAATTTACCGCTAAGTCGAAAAAGTATAAAAACGGAAATTGCCAGGGGCGATTCCGTGGTCTGGTTCTGAGATGCCGCTACCACGCTTTCAGCCCACTGTTACGTGTGCAGCTTCAAAACCAGATCGCAAAATTGCGAAGCAATTTTGCGGGTTTGATTTTATGGCTACAGTTAGCCGCTGGTGCGCGCGCGAGGGATTGGAGCGGAAAGCCCACAGGAAGCGCATCGGCGCTTCCGAGGACTTGGAGCGGAAAGCCCGGTTTTTTTGGGCGCGCGAAAAGCGCGCCCAAAAAAACGCGCCCACAGTCGTCCTGTTATTGGTTTTCAGGAGGGCGGGGGAAATTATATGTCGTACTCGTAGACAAAGTCCCGGATGGCATTCATGTTTTTCCTGGACACATTGGTAAACTGAACGTGTATGAGTTTTCTGCGTGGCAGGTTTGAGGTAATTCCCCGTACCTTGCCGTACACGGTGACGGGTTTGCCTCGCGTGGTTTCAAAATCGACTTGTACGAGCGAACCTTTTGGTACAATGTTCTGTGCCAGAATCGCGCAGCCGCCGGCGGAAATATCCTGCATGGAGCCTAGAAGGCTGCGGGATCTGTTGACGACGGCCTGCCGGACGGGTTTGCGTTTAACTTTTGTTTCGACAATGTTTACCTGATACAGTACTGCCGGGCGGCCGATTTTTTTGCGTTTCGCGTGACGTTTCTGTATCTGTTTCAGGTTCTTTCCGTGTTCGGTAAAGACAGAAAGAACCCCGCGCACGTTTTTGTAGCCGAGTACTTTTGTTCTGTAGGCGTAGACATCGGTGCCGCCCCGGATAAATACGATTGACAGTTCTTCGCCTTTCGGCCAGGGATAGGTATTTTTTTCCCTGTTTGGTGTTTCGGGCATTTCCATGCCTATCATGCTTTGCATGTTCGAGGTGATATAACTTATATGCGTCTGTCCGTCGTTTCCGCGGATTTTTACTTCGGTATTGATGGGCAGGCTTAATGTTGAGGAAATGATTTTCGACTGGTCGGAGTTGGCTTCGATTGTTTGTTTGATGCCGTAAATAACGCTTTTTCGCAGTTCTTTTTCTTCGGAAGAAAGTTCCTGCTCTTCCAGATGATTCATCATTTGCCGTAACAGCTTGTCAAGTGTGGTAGAGTTTTCCAGCGCCCGAAGGGGATTGGCGAATTTCATTTCTGTTATAACGGTTTCAAGAAGCCGTATTTGCGTTTTTGAGAGCCGGAGCTGTTTCGCTTTTTTGCGGAAGGCTCTTTTACTGTAACTGCCTGGTTTTGATGTTGCCTTCGTTCCTACTATGGCTATCCATATCACCAAAACCGCCAGGCCGCCGATGAGCGCGATAAGAATAAATATATCCGCCGCGTCGGAACTGGTTTCGTTGAATTTCAGTATCGGCGCTTTTTGAAGCAGTGCGAACATCATGGACATTCTCCCATAAGAAGTTCCGCCAGCCTGTCTGTGCGGGGGGCTATTTCGTATTCAAAAAGGTCTCCTATCAAAACAGAATCCCGCGCCTGAAACGCGCTGGTCAGCTCATTTAAAATTCCGTTCAATTCCCTGCAAAAAACCGCACGGGCTTCCTGGCCTCCGTGTTTGCGGGACAGAATGCGTATCGCTTTTAGGGCAAGCTCTGTATAGGTCAGGATACTCTGCATCGCTTCGCGGTCTTTGCCTGACTGGAGAAGAACGGGTACGTTTTCCAGAGAGGGTTTTACCGCAAGAAGAAGCCGGGAAACGTTTGCCGCCTCCTGCGCGGGCTGGGTGATTTCCGCGAGGCGATCCCGGACAACAAGGCCGGCCGCCTGTACATAACTCTTCATGGCGGTTTTTTCCGCCGGGGTAAACGACGCCGGGTCCCGCCCGCTAGAAAAAAATGCGTCTTTATCAAAAGCCGCGGATCCGAAAATATCCTTTATGTGAACCTCAAGGGCCTGGCGGATGTAGGGATATTCTTTCAGGATTTCCCCCAAGGCCTTTTCGTCATCCGCGGCAAGGGCTTTTTCAAAAAGATCAAAATAATCGCGGATAACCTCAAGGTCGTGTATGTCCTCCGCGGGTTTGTCCTGTTCGGCCGAAACAGCGATTGTCAGGATGTCTTCAAGAGGCCGGCCCGCCCATGTACCGATTGGAGGGATATGTATGGGTTCGCCGTCTACCTCAAAACAGGAAATCCGTATTCCCTGATCCGCCGCCCAGCCGGAAATCGCCCCAAAAACGTCAAAAAGGGTTTTTTCGTTTTCAAGAGAGAAGGATACGGGTTCTCCGTTTATAAATATTTTCATAGCTGTATTTATTATCGATTGGTTCCGCTGCTTCTGTTAAAGTTTTCTACTGATTGTGAGCTTTTTTCAAGACTCCCCAGAGCGCCTTCCATGACGCCGTATTTCCGCTTGAGATTCTTTTCAAAATTTTCCAGATAGCGGTTATAGTTTTCGATTCTGCGGTTTGTCTGGCTTATCTGTGAATCAATGGTATTCAGTTTCAGGGGAATGATCCCCCCCGTCTGTACCATAGGGCGGATATAATTATCCACCGCGACGGCTACCCCCGAATCGGGAATCAGGTCGCCGTCCGTATCGTTTCCGAAAAGCTCCTGCACCGCGCCAAGGTTACTTTTCAGAGTTTCGTCCAGTTTGTTTTCGTCAATTTCCAGATAACCCCGGAGTTTTGTTATATCGTAGTTCGCCCCGCCTGCCCGGCTGTTTGTCGAAATGCCGGCCTGGGCCAGAAGCGCCATCTCTTCACCCGCGGAAGTCGGGTAAGGGTTCATCATAATATTCTGGAAAGTCCCCCGCATTTGCAGAAGGGTCTGATCGCCATTGAAAAGGCCCAGCTTTTCCCTGGCCCGTTCCTGTTCTTCCGGCGAAAGGTAGGTAATTTCCTGAATGATGTTTTCGTCGGTACGTGTGAGGATATTGATATTGGCGACAAGCTGATTGTAATACCCCACAAACTGGATAAGAGCGTCCTTGATCTTTTCCCTGTCCGGCTCTATCGTCAGTTCTACCGGCGATGTCCCCGCTTTTTCAAGGTTGATTGTTACCCCGGGCAGGAGGTCTGTTATCGTATTTGAGGAACGCACAATGGGAACACCGTTCATTACGATTTGCGCGTCCCGCGCCGTACTTACCGGATTCGCGGGAATGAAATCCCCGCGGGCCGCGGGATCATATACGTGGATGCCGCGTACTTCAAGATCCCTGTGGGTATTGGCATTACGGAAATAGAGCGCGGAAATCTCCCTGCCGTAATCACTCAAGGGAATAGTCAGTTTGACAAAATCGCTGGTATCGGAAAGCTCTGGAAGTGGAACAGAAACCCCGTCAATCCCCGCGAACATCATAGTAAAATCATCAACAACCTTCGGGCCCTCCGGCGGCGTCCATTCAGGAAGAATAACCTTTGAAGAGCCGCCCTGTATGGTAATGTCCTGGAAACTCAGCAAAGGCGCTTCAGGGATGGAAGGGCCAGGCGGCGGCGCGGGAGGCGGCGGGATTTCCCCCTTCCGGGATGTTACTTTTACCTCAAGCTCCAGTACCGTATTCGTATTAATTTTCAAGGGGCTTATAGGAACGGAAACTTCCCCGCCCGGCGTCAGTTTTAATATGTTATCCCGCACAGGCGTGGCATTCAGAGGTTTTGCCCAGGGCTTTACAGAAGACTGATCCAGGCTTACCCTCCGGGAACCTTCCATATCCCGTTCGACAAGCCCTATGTTTTCCGCAAAGGCCGCGGAATCATCAAGAAATGAAAGAGGATAGTCCGAACCCGTTTTCAGAGACTCTATCATGAAAATCTGGGAATTCATTGTGTTGCGTACAACCTGGGCCTGTACCAGACCTTCACCGCGGTTGTTCAGGGTTTGAATAAAAGAGGAAAGTTTCCCGCCCCGGAAGTTGAAATGCACTTCCTGTTCCCCTACGCGGAACCCGTATTTCCCCTCAGGAACGGAAAAATCGAGATTCAGGGGTTTTGACAGGAATTTGTCGCTTTCGGCAATGTGCTTAACAAGCAGCCCGGTTTTCCCCTCCACCGCTTCACGGGTCGCCGTGGCGGTTAAAACGCTTTCATCCGCGGAAAACGCCCGCCTCTCCCTGAAAGGATTCTGAAAGCCGAACAAAGCGCGGGAAGAATCCCGGAAACGGCCAAGGTTCTGATTCATCTCCCGCCAGGTTTGGGCCTGGGTCTTATAGGAGCTTATCGAATCCTCCATGCGTTTTAAGGGGATTCGCTCAGCCTCCACAAGGCCCCTGATGAGTTCATCGGTTTTATATTTACTGTTTACGCCAGGGATTGAAAAATCAGGCACTCTTTCCCCTTTTCCCCCGGACTAAATAGTCTCGTCAAAAAGCAGACCAATTGTTTCTTTCATGCGGCTATGAAGTCTTTGCAGCGCCTCCGGGGGAAGAACTTTAATTACCTTATCGGTTTCACGATCAATTACCTTGACAATTACCTGGTCAGTATCAGGATTCACCGAATATTTAAGACGCCGGTTTAAAAACGTACTGAATTCCTCGATTTCCCGAATTGTCTGATGAACAGGCACAGGATTAGGTTTCTTCCTTTCAGGCTGTTCGGATGAGGACCGGGAAGCCTGAATCTGAGGCCGCCCGCGCATGGCAGAAACCGCCGCCATTCCATTGACGGGAATTCCGGTTATTTCCAAAGCCATAATTCTTACCTCCGTGTAAGAAAAACGGGAGGAGAGCGCGAACTCCCCCCGCCAAATTCATCATAAAGAGATGACGTCCAGAAATCTCTTTACAAGCGGAACGGATATCCGTACACCTTAGCCCAAAAGCTGTAGTGTACTCTGTGAACTCATGTTGGCCTGAGCCAGCATTGCCGTATTAGACTGGGAGAGTATAGAGTTCTTTACAAAGTTGACCATCTCACTCGCCATGTCAACGTCGCGGATACGCGACTCAGAAGCCTGCATATTTTCCGCGGCCACGGCGACTCCCCGTGAAGCCATTTCGAAACGGTTCTGGTAGGCCCCCAGATCCGCGCGCTGTTTACTCACAGTCCGCAGAGCGGTGTCAACAGTACCAATAGCCATATTAGCCGTTTCAACCGTAGAAATTGAAATCATGCCTCCCTGACCTTCAGGATTCACAAGTCCCAGAGCTCCGGCAGTCATCGTGCCGATAAACATATCTTCGCCCTGATCCATATTGGCGCCAACCTGAAGCCGCATTACCCTGCCAACAACGGAATCCTCGGCAAACCCGCCAGTAAGAATATTCATTCCATTAAACTGAGCATGGGACGCGATGCGGTTGACTTCGTCTACAAGCTGGGACACCTCAACCTGGATCTGCATACGGTCTTCGGGAGTATAAATACCATTAGCCGACTGAACAGCCAATTCCCGCATACGATGCAGAATGTCCTGGGTCTCCTGCAAATAGCCCTCTGTGGTCTGAATAAAAGAAACTCCGTTTTCGATATTACGCTGCGCCTGATTCAGACCCCGAATCTGGCTACGGAGCTTCTCGGAAACCGCAAGTCCCGACGCGTCATCGCCAGCCCTGTTGATACGAAGCCCGGAACTCAGTTTCTCGATATTTTTTCCCAAATCTACGGTGCGCGCGCCAAGCTCCCTATTGGAATACATGGCGCTCATGTTATGATTTATAATCATAGGATAACCCTCCTTGAAGAATACCGAAGGCATCCCTTGCCTTCGTCCTTTTGTATACTCGCGGGAAATTTGTTCGGGAATAGATCGCGCTTTCCCGCCGTTCCGTTTCCCCGGCAACAAAGAGAATCTCCGGGTTTAAAAACCGGAAAATCTCCTTGTCTGCGGTATACGGAGGGTTTTTTTCAAAGAACTACACAAAGCCCGCCGGCCCGTATCGGTTTTTCAAAAAACCAAAAAAGGCCGAAGGCGGGACACCAGTCCCACCTTCAATAATACCACATTATCCAAGCAGTTGCAAGACCGATTGTGACTTCATATTGGCCTGGGCAAGCATCGCGGTAGAAGACTGCACAAGAATCATATCCCTCATATATTCCACCATTTCAGACGCCATATCAGTATCCCGAATCCTCGACTCCGCCGCCTGAAGGTTCTCGGCACTGACATCAATACCCTTTACCGCATGTTCCAGCCTGTTTTGATACGCCCCCAAATCCGCCCGCTGTTTACTCACCTTTTTCAAAGCCGCATCCACAATACCAATAGACATATTAGCCGAATCGGGAGTGGAAATGGACATGATCTGACCAGTCTGGGCATCTTTGATATTCAACGCGCCCGCCGTCATGGTTCCAATGAACACCCTTTCCCGCTGATCCATGTTAGCACCAATATGAAAGTACATAGAAGCCGTAACAACGTTTTCCTGACCCTCCTCCGCAAAACGCCCCGTCAGCAGATTCATACCATTGAACTGCGCGTGCGAAGCAATACGGTCAACCTCATCAACAAGCTGAGACACCTCGACCTGAATCTGCATCCTGTCCTCAGGCGTGTAAATACCATTCGCGGACTGAACCGAAAGCTCGCGAATACGATGCAGAATATCCTGAGTCTCCTGCAAATAGCCCTCCGACGTTTGAATAAGGGAAATACCATTCGAAGCGTTCTGCGAAGCCTGCCTCAAACCCCGAATCTGGGAACGCATCTTCTCCGACACAGCAAGACCAGAAGCGTCGTCCCCTGCCCGATTAACACGCAACCCCGACGAAAGCTTCTCGATACTTTTCGTCACAGTCCGGTCGTTGACCCCATTCTCCCGCTGAGCGAACAACGCGCTCATGTTGTGATTGATAATCATATATTCCTCCCTGGAATAGTGTTCCCGGACTTCCTGTCCAGGACAGAGTTCTTCCTCCGGCCCCACGGCCCCCGAAAGTAAATCTGATTTTTTTTACTCATGCCCGGCTTTAAAAAACCGATATAAGTAGTGATAGGGAAAACAGGAATCTTTTCCGCATGCATGAAAAAATCCTTCTTCCCTGGTCAAAGCATCGGCCTAGGGGGCATTCAGCTTTAAAGACATTGTCAGGACATTTTCAACAGGCGCCTTTTTTGCGCTCCGCGCCAAAAACCGGGCTTTCCGCTCCAAGTCCTCGGATTTG
>JAISAF010000164.1 GCA_031266855.1 Spirochaetales bacterium | reverse complement strand
TAATTATTCATTGTCAACATTATAGCCAGGTTCATCTTCTGCTGCCATTATATACTCATTATATTCCCGTTCATATTCTATACCGTATATACTATTTTCTATTTCATAAATGGTTTCTTTAATTTCATCTACACAACCCGTAAGATTCTTTTTTATTTCATTCCCCCAAAACCTAATAACGGTCCAGCACATACCTTCGAGCTTTTTTTCATTTTCAATATCCCGGGCCATGTTTCGTTCGATCTTTTGAATCCAATAATCCCTGTTCGTTTTAATTCTTTTTTTCTTGTTTTTCCAATCCTTGCCATGCCATAATTCGCCGTCACAAAAAATAGCAATCTTATATTTTGTTATGGCAATATCCGGTTTCCCCGGCAGTCTGTTATAATTTTTCCGATAACGTATGCCTTCGTGCCATAATGCTTTACGCAATAAAATTTCGATAGAGGTGTTGTTGCTTCTGATATGCGACATATTTTTATGGCGCTGTTCAGGAGTTAATACGTCCATATAATTGGCCTATACTCCATTATAGTTATTCCAACGCCATTTTAAAAAATCCCTATTCGTAAAACCGGGTAGAACAATACAAGGCGGTATTGTAGCGCCATAATCCATCCGTGCTCTTGTTGAAAGGTCAATTCCCCCAGTATCAGAAATCCTCAAATGTCCAGAATCAAATAATATATGTATGTCTATCCGCATTGCAAAACCATTAGCGACTGTATCTTCACCGTGATATTTGAATGGCTTTATATGAGCCGCTTCCAAAACTTCTGGCATAGTAACATTCGTAATTATGCAGCGCCCATAGGCAGACAAAACCTCTTTGCGGAATTTTGCCTGATTGGGCCTGTTTTTTGTATTGTATTCAACACGTTTTTTTTCAATTTCTGCCACTATTTCATTTTCCCTGATTTTGCTAACTGCTTGAATCAAAGATTGGTCGGATGTCTTTTGTTCCAGGATGCCCGCTATTTCTGAATCAAGAAGGTCATTGTAATGGTAATGTTCATCAAGCCTGTTACCGCCTTCCTGTTTGAGAAGATAGCCGTAATTTGACAGAAACAGCAAATATTCCCGTGCGATTCTCTTGTCATTGGCACCGGAACAGCAATCAGGCCAGCCAATCAAGGTAATTTCTTTTGCGCGATACCATAAAATGAAATTCACATAATCGTCAATCGTAACATTTGGATTTGACGATAACGGAATAACAACTTTTATAAGTTCCTCTGTGGTAATAAAAGATATGCCCTGGCCGTTAAGTTTTTTTGATATGGTCAAAATTAACCGCAGGGGATAAAGAATAATACCACTATGCAGCCAATTCCGGCACTCATCAGTGCTTTGTATTTTTATGTTAGGCAATTTGAATGTCTGAATTGTAATCGCCGCAAACTCAGTTTGCGAAATATCGCGATCGGCAACCCGTCGTCCAAAATCAGTCAATTTGATGAGGCCGGTTCTGTCACCATCCTCAAGCAAGCCGACAGCCCGCCAATACTGGCCTGAATTCCTTATCAGATTACGATCTCCAGTCCTGTCAGCAAGATTAATTCCGATTGAATCTTTTACATCATTAGACAATTCCTGCATTTCATTCGCGAATTCCGGGGAACTATACTTAAGTCCCTGATTCTCAAGTTTTCGCATGCGGAATAAAACACCCAGGAGAATTACGGGATCATTTAAACTTTCTGTACATTGAAGGCTTGCCCATTTCCATTTAAACTCAGGAAAAAGGAGTTTTGGTATGTAATTCTTCTCAAGCATTTAATTTCCCTTTATAGAGATTAAACTGTTTCGCTACCGCAAAAGCAAGTAAAGGCGGTACGGCATTAGCAATCTGCCGGTATACAGATGAACGGGTTCCCTTAAAAACAAAATCACCGGGAAAGGTTTGGATAGTTGCAAGTTCGCGGCATGTCATTCTGCGTTTGTTATTGTAATGATGCAAAATAACAACTCCGCCCTTATCGTCGCCTCTGGCGGTGACCGTTGGAGCCGGTTTGTCAGGGTCTATCATTCTGTGCCCTAAATAGCCGTTAAATCGAAGTTTATATTTTGAATATTCATGATTTAGCAGGTTATTAGGTTTGTCAGGGTCGGGTAGGCTTCCTAAAGCGTCCTTTACACTTACCCAGCGTTTGATGCCGCATTCGCCGTTCCCGTTATATTTTTTTTCAGGATAAGTATATTCAAAATCTACATTATGACGGACACCCGTAATTATTACACGCTGCCGTAGTTGAGGCACACCGTAATCCGCGGCATTCAATAATTGGCATTTAACGGTATATCCCAGGCTTCTAAAATCATTCAGTATCATTTGTATCACTTTTCCCTGTTCAAGATTCAAAATACCTTTTACATTTTCGGCCAGAAAAAACAAGGGGGTTTTATCTTTTATCACCCTCAGAAGCTGCTTATACAACCCGTTTCGATCATCCGTTACGCTTCTTTTCGTATTTGCAACAGAAAAACCTTGACAAGGAAAGCCGCCAATTACAATATCGCAATCAGGCACTTGCTCTGACGCTATAGCGGTAATATCGCCTTCGACAATATGGCTGCCAATATTTTCCCGATATGTTTCCACAGCGTCGGAATAAATATCGTTAGCCCAAATGATACGGTTCCCGGCTTGTATAAATCCCAGGTCAAGCCCTCCCGCACCGCTGAACAGAGATACTACTTTCATATATGCAATTTTTCCAGGCGGATCAATTCTTTGCCGAGCAGCGAGGCAAATTTGACCGGCACAGCGTTTCCAATTTGCCGGTAACAGGAGTTCATTTGCCCGATAAACTCAAAATCTTCGGGGAAAGTTTGTAGTGCGGCGCTTTCACGAATAGTCAGCCGGCGCCTCCCGTTGTAATGAGGGATGGCGCACACCCCGCCCTTACCGTTTCCCCGTGCGAGAATAGTAGGAGACGGCTTGCCGGGGTCTGTTTGCCGGTGTCCTGTGAAGTTTCTAAATTCCACCTTATATGAGGAATATACATGATTTAACATAGTATTTTCGCTGTCCGGGTCTGGAAAATGACTTATAGCTTCCTGGATTGAAATCCATGCTTTGGGCACTCCGTCCCTGCTATTGGTTTTTTCCGGGAACTGAAAAAAAATCGTATCACCCAGGTCTTTACGCTGGCCTATTATAATCACGCGCTGCCTGTTTTGCGGAATCCCAAAATCAGCCATATTGCATAATTTATATGTAATATTGTAACCCGCTTCAGAAAATTCAGCTACAATTTTTTTGATGACATTTCCGTTGTCTAGACTCAAAATACCTTTAACGTTTTCAGCAATGAAGTATTTCGGCTGTTTTTGTTTTATTACCTGATAATAATATTTGTATAGTCTGTTTCGTTCGTCATCCACGTTACGCAGCATATTCGCTATTGAAAAGCCCTGGCACGGGAATCCCCCGGCAACAACATCCGCAACAGGTAAATCGGCAACACATACCTCTTTCATATCAGTACATATAATATGGCTTCCAATATTTTTCCGGTATGTTGCTACCGCATTTTCATCAATATCATTTGCCCAGATAACTTTATTACCGGATTTAATCAAACCTAAATCCAGTCCGCCAGCTCCGCTGAACAAAGAAAGAATTGTCATTTTCTATAGCCTTCCCGCAAAGGCCTGAGTTATTAACTCCGGCTTTTGTACTTTTCCCTCCAAAACCGGAATGTTATACCAGCTTTGGCATCCGGTTCGCCGATTTCCCGCTAGGGAAACAGGTTTTGAGTTTCGCATAGACCGCCCTTGCTCCCATGTCCTGCGTCTCTGTTTCGCAATATCACTTGAACATGCTGATTGTCTTTCATGAGGTCTCCTCAATGGCAAGATGGGAATAGTCTATACCAAAACGCTGTTTTTCACAAGAGAGGAGTTATAGTACCAGCAATTCTTTAGTTTAGGCTCATAGTGCGGGGCGCAGGGAGTTACCGGCCTGGTGGCGGCCTGGAAATCAGGCCACGCAGCTAATTGCCGAAGGCAATTAGCTGCGTGCGTATAACCCGGCAGCCGACGTTATACGCCATACGGTTTTTTGCGGAGCAAAAAACCGCGTGTACAGGCTGGCCGCGATTTTGCGGAGCAAAATCGCGGGCCGTCGCTGGGCGGCGCAAGGGATTGTAGCGGAAAGCCCACAGGAAAGCGCATGGGCGCTTTCCGAGGACTTGGAGCGGAAAGCCCGGTTCCGGGGCCGCGTCAGCGGCCCCGGAATGCGCCCTCATTATCTGGAAAAAGTAAATGCTTCCAGATGTTAAAGAAGAGCTTCTTTTCTATCGAAAATAGACGAAAATAGATAGAGATGAAGACAAATATCCAGAGATACCTGTCGAATGATCCTTTTCGGGATCTTGCGGAGAGTACCGTGATTCTTGGCGGTCTTGCCGGGGGTACGCGGCCGTCGACATATTCCTTTAGTCCTGGACTGTGGAACCGGTTTTTTGAGGCGCTGGGCTTGAAGGGGAAATATGTCGCGTTTGACCTTGACGTGAAGGAAAACCTGGGGCCTTTTCTGCAAGCTGTTCTGGATACGCCTGGTTTTCTGGCTCTTACTGTAACAAAACCTTACAAAACGCTGTGCTATGATTTGCTGAAATCCCTGCCGTATAAGATGGAAATAAGTTCCCGCTCGCGGGTGCTTGGAAGCCTGAATCAGCTTGTCCGTAACCCGCTGAACCACGGTCTCATTGTCGACCGTACCGATGGTCCTGGTTTTGTGCGGGCATTGAAAAAGCAGATGACGCTTGAGGGAAAGAAGGCTCTGTTTATTGGTTCGGGTGGTACCGCTTTGTCGATTTGCTACGAGCTGGTTTGTGGGGGGGCGGATTTGACTATCGTGGACTTAAACGCGGGGGACGCTCATAGAATGGGAGCAGTGCTGGGGCCTTTGCAGAAGCCGGGGAAGAAGCTGACGGTGAATTCCGCCTGGGAGGATCTGGCAAGCCTGGGGGCTTCCTGTGATCTTATTATTAACGCGATGGCGGGCGTGGCTCCCTTCGAGGCGGACGCGGTTATGAAGCTGCCGGAGGCTTGCCTGCTTGCGGATATTCACTACGACAAGGCGAAAGCGGTGTTTGCCGCTACCGTGCGCGGGACGGGGCGAACCTGTATTGACGGTCTCCAGATGCGCTACGGCCAGTTCCGTTTCGCGGCTGAAAAATGCGGCGGGCTGCTTGGATTTCCTCCTGAGACCCTCACGAAACATCTGGACGCCATTGAGGACTGGTTTATTTCACAAAAAACTGTTTCACAGCAAACTGATTCACAAAAAACCGATTCATAAAAAACTTTTTTACAAAAACCCGTTCACAAAAAAAACCGTTCACAAAAAACTTGACGTTTTCCCGGTTTTCGTACATAATAGAATACATGATTGATATACTCAGGAATGTAACGGAAGCGATTTTTGAATCATACACGAAAGTGGGAATAAATCACCTTGACGGCGGCAACCTGCCTTCACGGCAGGGGATTCTGAAAATCGTCAATGATTATGAATGGCTGATTTTCCCCGGCTATACGGACGAACAGCCCGTAGACAGCCGCGAGGCCCGCTTTGTTATTTCTGAAACGATAAACCGTCTTGCCCGCAGCCTGACGGCGGAAATCAGCAAAAGTCTCTGTTACAAATACCGGGCCAGCGCGGCCCCTTTCCGCTGCGTCCCGGAGACTTCGCGCTTAGCGGCCGGGCGGGAGTCCTGTTCGCAAACCGCTCCCGGATACGCCGGATGCATGAGCGAGGCGGAAACAGTTACAAAGGAAATTCTTGCTGGCCTTCCGGCTTTGCGCCAGCGTATTCATCTTGATGTTGAAGCGGCTTACCTGGGAGACCCCGCGGCAAAATCCACCGAAGAGGTTATTCTGGCCTATCCCGGCCTGGAAGCCCTGATCGTCCACCGCTTTGCCCATGAATTATGGATACGGGAAATACCCCTTTTACCCAGAATCATGAGTGAACACATTCACGGAAAAACCGGAATCGATATTCACCCCGGAGCCAACATTGGCGCGGGCTTTTTTATCGACCACGGCACGGGAGTCGTCGTCGGGGAAACCACGCTTATCGGCAGCAATGTCAAAATTTACCAGGGCGTAACTCTCGGCGCGCTAAGCGTAAAAAAAGAACTTTCAGACTCCAAGCGGCATCCCACGATTGAGGACAATGTAACGATCTACGCCGGCGCCACGATTTTAGGCGGCGAAACGGTAATCGGAAAAGGCTCCACCATCGGCGGAAATGTCTGGCTTACCCGCTCGGTGCCCGCGCACAGCAAGGTCTACAACAATCCCGAAGAGTACCGCATAGAAAAGTAAAGCGACAGGAAGGAAGGCTTTGGGCGCATTCCACAGGGCGCGATAAGCGCCCGCTATAATAAATTTCCTATAGGAAAGCGACTGTCTTCAGGCGCATTTTCTGCGGTCAGGGAATTTGCGCCGCAAATTCCCTGACCGCAGAAAACCGGGCTTTCCGCTTCAAGTCCTCGGATTTGCCGATGCAAATCCTGTGGGCTTTCCGCTGCAATCCCTTGCGCGCGCATCAGCGCCCGCGATTTTGCGGGTGGTTTTTACCCGGCGGCGGGGAACCGGGCCACGGGAAAAATTTCCGGTTGGAAATATTACCCTGCGGATAAACCGGGTTGCCCGAAATTTCGTAGCCAAAAACAGGGCGCGGGTGCGCGCGCAACGGCTT
>JAISAF010000062.1 GCA_031266855.1 Spirochaetales bacterium | reverse complement strand
ATTTTCGCGGTATCGCATCCGGTGTCCCGCAGCGCTTCAAGATTTTTTTCAAGGAAACTCATCGAAGCTCCCAAACTCATCAAGCCTCCAAAACTCCCTAAGAGCCTGTTCAAAAACCCATTTGTAATTCGGAATTTGAGCGCATTCCGGGGGCGCGGTGAGCGCCCACTACAATAAATTTCTTCTCGGAAAGCGACTGTCTTCAGGCGCATTTGCGGCGTAAAACGCCGCAAACCGGGCTTTCCGCTTCAATCCCTGGCGCCGCGCAGCGGGCGAATTTGCGAATGCAAATTCGCGGCAGCCGGTTGGTGATAAAGACGTGCACTCCGCTTCGCTCCGTGCCTGGTAGCAGACCTGCAAGCGTAACTGCCGCCTGTTAGCGTGGTGGCGGCAGCCGGTTGGTGATACAGACGTGTTTTTTTGCGGCAGGCCGCAAAAAAACCTGGTGGCAAAGCACGCAATTTGTTCCAAATTGCGACCGGCTGGTTCTGGCAGATAATTGCCGTGGGCAATTATCTGCCCGCGGAATTGCCTGTGGCAATTCCGCGGCCTGGTTTCAGCCCGCCCGGCGCAACGCGCCGGGCGGTACGGCAAACCCGTGCTGTTTTTTGCACAGCAAAAAACAGCACACGGCAAAATTGCATACGCAATTTTGCCGCCAGCCGCTGGAGCGTGCGCAAGGGATTGAAGCGGAAAGCCCACAGGAAGCGCATGGGCGCTTCCGAGGACTTGAAGCGGAAAGCCCGGTTTCCGGCGCGAAGCGCCGGAAATGCGCCCGAATTCTGATATTGAAAGGAAACTCACCGCAGCTCCAGACTCAGCGTCATCCCTTTGGTAAGCGCTGTTCCGGGAGGAGGTTCCTGTTTCCAGACCCAGCCGGAACCGTTCAGAAATACTTGTATGTCATCGCGGCTCAGAAGGGGAAGCAGGCTGCGTTTTGAGTAGCCGGTAAAATCGGGAATAACTGTTGTTATTTCCGGCAGACTCATCCGCGGGATGGTGATCCGTCCCGGATGCGGAATAACGGTCTCGCCCGCGCGGGAAATCCCAAGATAGGGAATAAGGAAATTCGCAACATCCCCGATTACCGGAGCCGCGATACGCCCGCCGTAATACTCGTCGCCGCTGGGGCTTTCAATAACAACGTAGGCAATGATGCTGGGATCCTCGGCAGGGAAAAGCGCGAGGCAGGAAGCCACAAAGGCCGTTTCCGAATATTTCCCTGTTTCCGGATCAATAGTCTGCGCGGTTCCGGTTTTCGTGGAAATGCGGATACCTTCCAGCGCCGCCTTCCTGCCCGTCCCGGTTTCAGTTACCGAAGCCATGTAGTTCACGATATTCTGGGCCGTACTGGGGGAAAGAAGCTGCTTTAAGGGTTCGCGCCCGTACTCCTTTATCAGTTTCCCTTTCGGGGACACGATCTTCTTTACAATGTGGGGCTGGAGAATGATGCCCTCGTTTGCCAGGGCAGTCGCGGCCTTCATCATCTGCATAGCTGTTACGGCAATTTCCTGACCGATTGCGATAGTAGGCTTTGAACGCGGCGACCACAGAGCCGGGCCGCGGAGTATCCCCGATTCCTCCCCGTTTAAGGGAATGCCGGTAGTCTCCCCAAAACCGAAATGCCCCAGCATGTAATGAAAGGATTCGGCGTCGATTGTATCCGAGGCATAGGCCGCCCCCGCGTTGCAGGAAAGGTTCAGAATTCTTTCTATATCGACGACCCCGTGCCTGCCCAGGCAGCCAATGCGGATTTTCCTGCCATCGCCTCCGGTGGTTTCGTAATAGCCGTTACAAACAAACGTGCTGCTGGTAGTAATGCCGCCCAGTTCCAAAGCCGACGCCAGGGAAAAAACCTTGAAAACCGAACCAGGTTCGTACAAAAGCGAAATAGGCTTGTTTTTTGTTCTTTCCGGCGTCAGGTTCGATATGATATTCGGATCATAGTTCGGCAGCGCCGCGTAACCCAGCATCTCGCCTGTTTTGGCTTCCATAACAAGAATCATGACGGAGTTCGCCTTGTGCGTTTTCAGGGTTTGCTCCGCGATACTTTCCATGGCGTACTGAATCTGCATATCGATAGTAAGAAAAACCTGATTCCCGAAAACAATATCCTCATCCTGCCCCACCACAGGAGGCGAAAGCTCCTGGTTGAAAGTATACTCAAGCCCGTCAAGACCGATATTATCAATACCCACATAGCCGATAAGGTGCGAAGCAAGAGTGCGGTTTGGATAACTCCTGCCGAACTCCGGTTCCAGGGAAATGCCTTCAAGCTTTCCCTCGGTAATATGCGCCTGCACTCTGGCCGATTCAGTGGGACTTATTTTCCGTTTTATATACATGAACCTCTGGTTTTCGCGAAAGCGGGACAATAGATTCTCTTCGTTCATACTCAGGGCTTCCGCCAGCAGATGCGCGCTTTCAGGAGGGTTGCTTACCCAGGGCGCCCAGGCCGTAACAGAATCAAGCCGTGTCTGAATAGCGAGGATTTTGCCATTTCTATCCAGAATGGGACCACGTTCCACAGGCGGCATAGCAATCTGGCTGCGCATGCTGATCTCTTCGCCCCGCAGCATAATCGTGGCATAACGGACAAGGAGTATTCCCGAAAAAACAGCAAACGCAACCAAAACGATTTTCAAACGCATAATCTTTTTCAAAAACAGATTAGCATTTTTCCAGCAATCCACTCAACAGGTATAGAACCATAAAGCCGTGAATCCACCGATTCCAGAAAATTGTCGCCCCTCACATACACACCCAGACTGGAAACCGCCACGCAGCGCTTGATCCTGAAGTTCCCATCGCGGGGGTCGCGGTACACAAGAATCTCATTCTCGCGGGGACCGGCCCAGCGCAGAATATAGCCCTCCTGTAGCGGATTACGAAGACCATAAGCGGCCCGGTTTACCAGAAGTATATCCCCCGGCATCAGCGCCGGCTCCATGGAACGGCCCTCCACACGCATAATATCAAAAACAAAAAAACGCAGCGCCACAGCCACCACCACAGCCGCAAGAACAGCCGGAACCATGCCAAAATTTCTTTTTACCAACATCCTCCCATTATTATAATATAACAAACCGCCAATGGGAACCTCGAAAAACTCTCCAGCAGGATAAACGCGCGGAAAGTATGCGGGCGCGTTTTTTTGCCCGCCCAGGGCGGGCAAAAAAACCGGGCTTTCCGGGACTCCGCTATCGCTCCGGCCCCGGCGCTTCGCGCCGTGGCTGCTTCGCATCCCTACAATCCCTCGCGCGCGCCCAGCGTTCCCGGAATTGCCAGTGGCAATTATGCGCCCGCAACCAGTCCAGTCCGCCCCGCGGGTGGTTCGTTATCCTTTGGGTTTTATGAATTTTACGCGTTCAGGATATTTATTTAATTCAACTTCCAATTGTTCAGCGTATTTTTTTAACTGTTTATTGGTCGCATTTAATTCTATTGAA
>JAISAF010000051.1 GCA_031266855.1 Spirochaetales bacterium | reverse complement strand
AGCGGAAAGCCCGGTTTCCGGCGCTTCGCGCCGGAAATGCGCTCAAATTCCAAATGGGTTTTTGAACGGCTCTAAAAACTTTTTATTTTTTACTTCTTCGACTTCGCGGTAAATTTTCTGGTTTTACTTTTGTGTTTCCGCGGCTATTCTGTCGCCCATCGCGCTGGTACTGATTTGCGTGCAGCCCGCGGACATGATGTCGGCGGTTCTGTAGCCCTGGTCGAGGACTTTTCCGACGGCCTGGAAAACCGTGTTGTATGCTTCGCCGAGGCCGCAGGAATATTTGAGCAGCATCGCGGCGGAAAGAATCTGCGCTATGGGGTTCGCGATGTTTTTGCCCGCTATGTCCGGGGCGCTGCCGCCGGCGGGTTCGTATAGGCCAAAGACCCTGCCGCCCGCGCGGCTTTTTTCACTGTTCAGGCTGGCTGAGGGGAGCATGCCCAGGGAGCCGGTTAGCATGGCTGCTTCGTCGGAGAGGATGTCTCCAAAGATATTGCCGCACAGGAGCACGTCGAACTGGCGCGGATTTCTAACGAGCTGCATGGCGGCGTTATCCACATACATGTGGCTTAGCTCGACATCGGGATATTCCTTTCCGATAAGGGTAACGACTTCCCTCCAGAATACCATCGTGGCAAGAACGTTTGCCTTGTCTATGGAAACGAGTTTCTTTTTGCGCAGACGCGCGGTTTCAAACGCCGTGCGCGCGATTCTTTCGATTTCGTGGCGGGTGTAGGCCATTGTGTCAAAACCCCGTTCCTGCGGGCCGGAGCCTTCGCGTCCCCGCGGGGTACCGAAGTAGATGTCGCCGGTAAGCTCGCGTATAACAAGAATGTCAAACCCGTCGCCGATTAGTCCGGGGCGCAGCGGGCTTGAATCCCGGAGCTGGGGGAAAATGATGGCTGGCCTGAGATTCGCGTAGAGATCAAAAATTTTGCGTAACGGAAGAAGCGCCGCCCGCTCCGGCTGTTTTTCCGGGGGCAGGCTTTCCCACTTCTGGCCGCCTACGGAGCCGAACAGAACGGCGTCCGCGTTTTTACATATCCTGATAGTGGATTCGGGAAGAGCCTCCCCGTGATTATCTATGGCAATGCCGCCCACATCGGCGTGTTCAAGCTCATAGCTGAAACCGAACTTTTTTGCCGCCGCTTCAAGAACCTTTTCCGCTTCCCGCATAACCTCCGGGCCTATTCCGTCGCCCGGCAAAACCGCAAACTTTCCCGCATCCATGCTGACCTCCAGAATTTCGTGTGCAATTGTGCGGTATTGTAGTGGCATGAGGAAGTTTTCGCAAGAGGGCCGGAGAAAAGAATAAACCGCTAAGTCGAAAAAGTCGAAGAGAAAGAGTTAAAAACCTTCATTTTTTAGAACCTGTTCAAAAACCCATTTGTACTTCGGAATTTGGGCGCATCTTTTGCGGCTATGCCGCAAAAAAACGGGCTTTCCGCTCCAATGCCTCGGATTTGCTAATGCAAATCCTGTGGGATTTCCGCTTCAATGCGCCCGAAGACGGTCGCTTATCGGCTCTCCGGCCTTTGTACACGGCGCAAACTTTTTTGAGCCTCTCGCCCGTGTTGCTGGTAAAATCACACGCTTTCGCGTGCGTTTGTTTGGGCGTGATAGGTATGGATTGAAGTGGGCGCTCACCGCGCCCACGGGATGCGCCCAAAAATATGGGGATAAAAATTCCTGTGTGTTTGTCCTGCTGGCGTATTGAATTTAATTGATGAACGCGTTAGAGTTTACTATTAGAGGAGAAACAGGATATACAGATGGCGCCGAAAGCAATGGCCTTCAAAGCAAATTCCGTGATTTATTTCCAGGGCGATTTGAGTGATAAGATTTTTATCTTGAAGTCGGGAAAGGTCAGTTTGAATTCCCAGGATATAGAGACTGGACAGGAAGTGCGGGAGCTTATTCAGATGGGAGAATTTTTCGGGGTGAAGTCTGCTCTTGGGCGGTATCCGCGGGAGGAGAACGCGCTTGTGCTGGGCGACGCGAGTGTTTTGCAGTTCTCGGTTCCTGAGTTCGAGCAGTTTATTTCGACGAATACCCGCGTTATTATGAAGATGATGAAGGTTTTTTCTAACCAGTTGCGGCGTATTCATATCCGGGTAAATGGTCTTTTGAATATTGACGAGAAGAGCGATCCTGAGAAGGGGCTTATAACGATTGGCGAGTATTACTTGAAAAAACGGATGTATGCGCAGGCTTTGCATGTTTTTCGCCGGTATTTGACGTATTATCCTTCGGGGAAGTTTTCCGAGGCGGCGATGCGTAACTGTAAGGCGGCGGAGCAGTCCGCTCAGAAGTACGGGACTGGCAAGGGGCCGGAACCCGCGGTTGTTTCCGCGTCCACGTCCTCGTCTGTATCCGCGGCGGCGGCTGCGGCTTCTGGCGCGGGGGGCGGGAATGAGGCGCTTAAGAAGGTGTTTTATAACGCGGTGGGTCTTTTTAGCCAGAATAATTTTATGGAAGCCTTGAAGGGGTTTAAGAAGGTTATTGAGACGGGCGGGGACGAAGAGTATACGATTAAGTCTATGTTCGAGATGGGCCGCTGTCTTTTTCAGTTGAAGCAGTACGATCAGTGTATCAGGCATTTTACCGGGCTTATTCAGAAGTATCCTAAAATGCCGGATTTGGCGGAGGCTCTTTTTTGTACTGGTCAGTGTTATGAGGCGAAGAACGAGAAAGAAAAGGCTGTGGGATTTTATAAAAAGATATTTTCTATGTCTGCGGAGAACGATCCCGTGCGGCGGAAGGTAATGAAAGCGCTTCGGGCTCTTGAGGAGGCCCGCGCATGAATTTGAATCTTGCGGCGTTTGAGCGTTTTGCTGTTATTTTCCAGCCCGGGGATCTTATTTTCAGTGAATATGAGCCGGGAGACAGTTTTTATCTTATTCAGTCGGGCCGCGTCCAGATTTCAAAGGTTATGGGCGATATTGAAAAGACGATTGATATTCTGTATCCTGGCGAAATTTTCGGGGAGATGGCGATTCTGGAGGAAGCTCCCCGTTCGGCGAACGCGGTGGCTTTGGATCAGGTAAAGGCGCTTGAGTTTAACCGGGCGAATTTCGAGATTCTTATGCGGGGGAATCCTCAGATAGCTTTGAAGCTGCTGAAGCTTTTTACTAAGCGGATATACGACCAGAGGCGGCGTTTCATGATTCTGACGCTGGGCGATATTCAGGCGCGGGTTCTGGATGTTTTTTTGATGCTTGCGGAAACCGATGGAAATCCTCCTGAGAATACCGAAGGGCATGAGTTTAAGACAACAATCGAGGATATAGCGCACTGGGCTGGTCTTCCTACGGAAAAATGCCGCGAGGTCATAAACCACTTTGCTTCACAGAACCGTATTGAGGTGTATCCTGATAGAATGCTTGTGAAGAATATTAACGAGTTTAGCCGTTTTGTGAACTCCCGCCGCCGGGCCGCGGAATAACGTGCGCGGATTAACGTGATCAAGGCCCGCCGTCATCAGAAATGGAAAACGCAGCGGCACTTTAACAGGTACCGGGAAATTCTTTCTGTTCTGGTAAGGCACGGGTTTGGTGAATTCCTGGATCGTTCCCATCTTTCCCATATAAAATTCCGCCGTAACAGGACTCCCGCTGAAACCGATCAGGTCCGGGAGCATTCAAAATGGATGCGTATCCGTTTTGTTCTGGAAGACCTGGGTGTTACGTATATTAAATTTGGCCAGATTATGAGTAACAGGCCGGATATTCTTCCAGAGGAGCTTATCAGGGAGCTGGAAAAGCTTCAGTCCGATGTGCCGCCGTTTTCATCGGAGGAGGCGCTGTCGATTCTGGAAGAAGAGCTTGGGCAGCCTTTAAGTGGGATTTTTCAGGAATTTTCCGAAGAACCTCTGGCTTCCGCTTCTATCGCCCAGGTACACGCGGCCCGGCTTGTGACGGGTGAAAGGGTTGTTGTAAAAATCCAGAGGCCCTACATTGAAGAAATCATTACGACTGACATTGAGATTATGCATTTTTTCGCTTCCCTGCTTGAGAAAATAGTATTGCGGGAAGCTATTTCCGCGACCGCGGTTATTAAGGAGTTCGGGCAGTCCCTTGATCGGGAAATTGACTTTACCATTGAGGCGGCTAATATCGAAAAGTTTTCCCTTCTGTACGGCGGAGTTCACGGTCTGTATGTTCCCAATGTGTATACGGCTTATACAACGCGGCATGTGCTTGTTATGGAGAGGATAGATGGTATAAAGGTTTCGGATGTCCGCGCTTTGCTTTCTTCGGGTTGCGATCCCCGGAAAATCGCCTTAAACGGAGTGCGCATAGTCGCCAGCCAGATTTTTGAACAGGGCTTTTTCCATGCCGACCCTCATCCGGGGAATATTTTTGTTTTGGATCAGGATGTCATCTGTTTTCTTGATTTCGGTATGATGGGCGTGCTTCTGCCCCGGCACCGGGAGATTCTTGTTTCGATGATGATAGCTCTTTTCGATCGTGACGAGCGGAAATTGACGCGGGGCCTGATGGAGCTGTCAACAAACCGTCCGGCGGCGGCTACCGACGCTCTTGAGTACGAAATTTTTGAAATTATGGATCAGTACGCGAGCCGTTCGGTGGAGATGGTAAACCTGGGGGAACTGGTAACGCGGATTCTGCGTATCGTTATCGCTTACAGAATACAGATGCCGCCGGGCTTTTTTCTTTTGACGAAAACCCTGATAACTATTGAGGGTGTCGCGCTGCGGCTTTCGCCGGATTTCCGCATGGTGGTGGAACTGGAGCCTGTTGTCCGCAAAATGTTTTTGCGGAGTCTGCGGCCGGACAAAATCCTGCGGGAGCTTGGCGTACTGGGCTACCAGACGGTGAGCCTTTTGAAGAACCTTCCGCGTGACGCGGGCGAAATTATCGAGAAAGTCAAAAGCGGACGCATTACCCTGCATGTAGATTCGGAAGACCTGCGTCCCATTCTGCGTAAAACCGATCAAATAACAGCCCGGCTTTCTTTTTCGATTGTTCTTGCCTCCCTGGTTGTAGGTTCCTCGATTGTCATTAACGCGCGCATCCCGCCCCTGTGGAACAATATGTCCCTGTTCGGGATCATCGGATTTCTCGGCGCCGGCTGTATCGGGTTCTGGCTGCTCATTTCCCTGCTGCGCGGGTCAAAAATCCACGATAAATATAAATAGGAAATTAACTATCAGGTTTATTCCGCTCTGGAATAATTTGGGCGCATTTTTTGCGGTTTTGGAATTTGCGCCGCAAATTCCCAAACCGCAAAAAACCGGGCTATCCGCTCCAAGTCCTCGGATTTGCCAATGCAAATCCTGTGGGCTTTCCGCTACAATCCCTTGCGCGCGCACCAGCGGCGAATATCATTGCCACGCTATAAAACTTGTATAAACTATCAAAAGAAACTATATTTATCAAAAAGGAGGATGTGAAATGATAGCGGTACAGGGCTATTTTAAGAATAAAACTTTTATTACTGCCAGCGATATTTCCATTCCCGAC